>NZ_JACCQA010000034.1:0-84554 GCF_015712215.1 Burkholderia sp. 9779_493 | reverse complement strand
GGCCGGGGCCGCGGGGCGGCCGGGAGCGGAAAGCGTCATCGTGTCTGCCTCGCGGTGACGGAAGGCGCGTGGCCGTAACGCCGTGCATACGCCTTCGCGAAATGGCCGAAGCCATGGATGCCGTGCGCGATCAATACGTCGGTCACGCTGCGCGCGTCGCCGCGCTGTAGCGCCGCGTGTACGGCGGCGAGCCGGCGCTCGCGCACGTACGCGGCCGGCGACGTGTGCAGGAACGCGCGAAACGCATGTTGCAGCGTGCGCGGCGCGACCCCGGCGACGGCCGCCAGCGCGGCGAGCGCGAGCGGTTCGCCGAGGTGCGCATCGACGTGAGCGCACGCACGGCGCACGTGCGCGGGCAGCGGCGGCGTGCCGCGTCGCAGCGCGTCGCTGTACGAATGCGGCAGGTGCGTGAGCAGCAGCGACATCAGCCACGCGGTGAGGTCGGCGCCGAACACCGGCGACGCCGCGCCGATGCCCGGCTGCGCGCCGAGCCGGCACAGGTATTCGAAGGTCGGCCGTACGAGCGCGGTGCCCGCGCCGGCACCGCCGGCCGCGAGATCGAATTGCAGCGGCCGCGTGAGCGTCGCCTGCAGCATGTCCTGCAACTTGCGCTCGAGCGCGCCGCGCTCGAGCCGCAGCACGAGGTTGCGGCAATCGGGGCTCGTGCGCAGACGGCTCGGAAGCGCGGGCGACGATACGGTCAGCGCGCCGGGGCCGGCGCGCGCGACGACGTTGCCGGCCTGCAGTTCGCACGCACCGGCGAGCGTCAGCCGGAACAGGAAGTGATCGGCATCGTCGCCGAACTCGATGCGCGTTGCGCGGCCGTAGCAGAGTTCGAGCAGCGCGCCGTGATGCAGCGGCACCTCGTACAGCTCCGCGTGAAACGGATCGCGGCCGGCCGCGGCCATCCGGTGCGGCCCGAGCCGGTGCGCGACCGCGCGTTCGACTTCGTCGGGCGCCTGCAGCGTGCCGAGCCGGTTCGGCGCATGGCGGGAAAGGGCGATGTCCATTCGTAGACCTCGTGGCGGATGCAGGGGCGCGGCAGCATCTGCCGCACCGCGATTGCGTTGCGCGAACGGGCGTGTCGTTGCGCGTTTTGAAGCGACGCGGTGCAAGTGCCCGCGTAGTCTCGGACATACTCGATCACCGGGAGAAAACGATGAAGGTATGTGTTCTGGGCGGCGGCCACGGCTGCCATGCGGCGGCCATCGACCTGCTCGAAAAAGGCCACGACGTGACGTGGTGGCGGCGCGATCGCGAGCCGCATGCGCGGCTGCGCGAGCTTGGCGTGCTGAACGTCACCGACTATCGCGGCAAGCGGGCGGTGCCGCTCGGCGATGCGCCGGGCGCGATCCGCCTGACCGACGATCTCGCCGCCGCGCTGCGCGGCGCGCGGCTCGTCGTGGTGCCGCTGCCGGCTACGTCGCACGACGCGCTCGCCGCGCAGGTCGGGCCGCTGCTGGAGGATGGCCAGGTCGTGTTCCTGCCGCCCGGCACGTTCGGCAGCGTCGTGTTCGCCCGCTCGGCCGCCGACGCCGGCAACCGTGCGCGCGTCGCGTTCGCCGAAACCGGCACGCTGCCGTATCTGGTGCGCAAGCATGGCGACAACGACGTCGTGATCAGCGCGTACGCGACGCGCCTGCCGACCGGCGTGTGGCCGGCGAACGCGGCCGGCTGGGCGTTCGACGTGCTGCGCGCCGGCTATCCGTCGGTCGAGCCGGTCGAGGATGCGTTGTCCGGCGCGCTGATGAACGCGGGCCCCGTGATCCATCCGCCGCTGATCCTGATGAACGCCGGGCCGCTCGAACACTTCGACGCGTGGGACATCCACAACGAAGGCACGCAGCCGTCGATCCGCCGCGTGACGAACGCGCTCGACGCCGAACGCATCGCGGTGCGCGAAGCGCTCGGCTACCGCGCGCCGCATTTCCCGCTCGCCGATCACTACGCGACCGACGGCGACGAGTGGATGTACGGGCGCGGCGCGCACGGCAAGCTGACCGATAGCGGCGACTGGCGCGAGAAGATCGATCTGCGCACGCATCGCTACATGCTCGAGGACACCCGGCTCGGGCTGTCGTTCATCGTGTCGTGCGGGCGCTGGGCCGGCGTGCCGACGCCCGTCGCGCAGGGGCTGCTGAGTATCGCGAGCGCGGTCGCGGTGCGCGACCTGTATGCGGAAGGGCGCACGCTGGAGCGGCTCGGGCTCGCGGCGCTGTCGAAGGATGCGCTGCGCGCGCTGCTCGACGCGGGGTACGCGAAATGAAGGCGGCTGCCGATGTGACGCGCGTCCACGTGCTCGGCGCGGGACGCATGGGGCAGGGCATCGCGCTCGTGTTCGCGTTCGCGGGCCTCGACGTGACGCTGATCGACTTCAAGCCGCGCGACGCGGCCGGCCGGCGCGCGTTCGACGTGCGCACACGCGACGAGATCATCCGGCCGCTGCATGCGCAGGTTGCGCTGGGCCGCATCGACACCGCGCAGGCGGATGCCGTCGTCGCGCGCATCGCGCTCGTGGCGCGGAACGGCGCGGCCGACGCGGTACGCGATGCCGACATCGTGTTCGAGGCGCTGCCCGAAGTGCTCGAAGCAAAGGCCGACGCGCTGCGCTGGCTCGGTGAACACGTCGATGCGCACGCAACGATCGCGTCGACCACGTCGACGTTCGTCGTCACCGAATTGCAGCGCCACGTCGCGCACCCCGCGCGGATGCTGAACGCGCACTGGCTGAACCCCGCGCTGCTGATGCCGCTCGTCGAGGTGAGCCGCAGCGACGCAACGGATCAAACCGTCGTCGACGCGCTCGCGGCGCTGCTCGAACGCGTGGGCAAGAAGCCGGTGATCTGCGGGCCGGCGCCCGGCTATATCGTGCCGCGCATCCAGGCGCTCGCGATGAACGAGGCCGCGCGGATGGTCGAGGAAGGCGTGGCCAGCGCCGAGGACATCGACACGGCGATCCGCACCGGCTTCGGCCCGCGCTTCGCGGTGCTCGGGCTGCTCGAATTCATCGACTGGGGCGGTTGCGACATCCTCTACTACGCGTCGCGGTACCTGGCCGGCGAGATCGGCCCGCGCTTCGCGCCGGCCGCGAGCGTCGTGCGCAACATGGAAGCCGGGCGCGACGGCGTGCGTACGGGCGCCGGCTTCCACGACTATGCGGCGGTCGACGTGCCCGCGTACATGCGGCAGCGGCTCGGCGAATTCGCGCGGCTGCTCGACCATCTCGGGCTGGCACCGGCGTTCGACAGCGCGCGGCGCGACACCGGGCGCTGAGCGGCGCGCGCTCATGCCGGGTCGCCGCGCGAACCGTCGGCGGGCGTGGTGCGCGTCTCGCGCATCACGCACAGCGTCGCGACCGTGACGAGGCCGAGCGCGATGAGGAACAGCGACACCGGCCACGACGCGTGATAGCGCGCGAGCAATGCGGTCGCGATCAGCGGCGACATCCCGCCCGCGAAGATCGACGCGACTTCGTGGCCGAGCGCGACGCCCGAATAGCGCACTTCGGTGCTGAACAGCTCGCCGACGAGCGCGGGCAGCGTGCCGATCATCGCGCCGTGGCTCACCGCCGTGCCGACCGTCAGCGCGAGCCACACGAGCGGCGTCACGCGCGTATCGAGCAGCCAGAAGAACGGAAACGCGCACGCAACGAGGCTCAGCGCGCCGATCAGGTACACGGGCTTGCGGCCGATCCGGTCGGACAGCCGGCCCCACGCGAGCATCGCGCCCATCTCGACGATCATCGCGATCATCACGCCGGTCAGCATCGTGCCGTTCGGAATCCCCAGGTATTTGCCATAGACGAGCGAGAACGCGAGGAAGATGTACGCACCGCCGTTCTCGGCCACGCGCAGCCCCATCGCGAGCAGGATTTCCTTCGGGTGGCGGCGGATGCACTCGACGATCGGCAAATGCGTGTGCGCACCGCGCTTGCCGGCTTGTTCGAAGTCGCGGCTTTCCGGCAGATGGCGGCGGATATAGATGCCGATCGCGAAGATCGCGACGCTCGCGAGGAACGGCAGCCGCCAGCCCCACGTGCGGAACGCGTCGTCCGGCAGCGCCTGCGCGGCGAGAAACGCGGCCGACGACAGCACGAAGCCGCCGCCTACGCCGAGCTGGCTCCACGCCGCGTAATAGCCGCGTTGCTCGGGTGGCGCGTTTTCGCTGATCATCAGCACGCCGCCGCCCCATTCGCCGCCGGACGCGATGCCCTGCAGCAGGCGCAGCACGACGAGCGCGGCCGGCGCCCACAGGCCGACCTGCGCATAGGTCGGCAGCAGGCCGATCGCGAAGGTCGACGCGCCCATGATCAGCAGCGTCCAGACGAGCGATGCCTTGCGCCCGTAGCGATCGCCGATGTGGCCGAACACGATCCCGCCGAGCGGCCGCGCGACGAAGCCGAGCGCGAACGCCGCGAATGCGGCGAGGCTGCCGGCGAGCGGCGATGCGCCGGGCGGGAAGAACACGTGGCCGAACACCAGCGCCGCGGCCGTGCCGTACACGAAGAAGTCGTACCACTCCATCGCGTTGCCGGCGACGGAGGCGATGACGATCCGGCGCAGTTGCCGGTCGGCGAGCGGCCGGACGGCGCTCGGGGATTGCACGGTGTCGGTCGGGTACATGGCGGAACTCTGAAGGGGGAGGCGGGCGCGTGCCGTCTTCGCGATGCATGCGGCACTGCGGGCTAGTGTTGTCGGCCCCGCCGGCCCCGGTCAAATCCGCAGAAAAAGGGGAGTGTCATCACTCCCGCAAATGATGGTCGGGGCGCGCGTGGCCGTGCCAGCGCGCGCCGGGGCCCGTCAGCGCTCGATCTGCCGGTTCCACCGCGTATCCCACTGCGCGCGGCGCGCATTGATCGCGGTCCAGTCGACCACCGTCACCTTGCGCACCAGGTCGTCGACGTTGCCGAGGCTCTGTTGCATCGGAGCCGGCATCTTCGCGAGGCGGTTGGTCGGAATCTGCTTGCCGGCCTCGGCCGCCTTCGTCTGCGCGGGCGCGGACAGCAGGAACTGCGCGAGCTTCTGCGCGAGTTGCGGATCGGGATTGTTCGCGACCACGCACAGGTCGACGAGCAGCAGCACCGGGCCTTCCTTCGGGTTCGCATACGCGACGGGGATGCCCTTGTCCTGAAGGTCGCCGACGCCGGTCGGCGTGAGCGGGAACAGGCCGGCCTCGCCGGTCTGCACCATCTCGGAGATCTTCGCCGAGTTCGGGATGTACTCGACGACGTTCGGCCCGACCGTGCTCGCCCACTTGCCGAAGCCGGGCTCGACGTTCTGCTCGTTGCCGCCGAGCAGCCGGTTGATCGCGAGGAAGCCGTGCAGCCCGAACGTGCTGCTCGACGCCGACTGGAACACGACCTTGCCCTTGTATTTCGGATCGGCGAAATCCATCCACGAGGTCGGCGGCGCCCAGCCTTTCTCGGCGAACAGCTTCTTGTTGTACGCGATGCCGGTCATCCCGAGCTGCACGCCCGCGCCGACGTCGTCCTTCATCCGCGCGAACGGGTACAGCTCCTTGAGCACCGGCGAATCGTCGAGTTTCTGGCACACGCCGAGGCTTACCGCGCGCGCCATCACGCCGTCGTCGAGGAACGCGACGTGGATCTGCGGCTTGTTGCGGTTCGCGAGCAGCTTCGCGAGCACGTCCGACGACGTGCCGGGCACGATCACCACCTTGACGTTGTTGGCCTTCTCGAAGTCGGGCAGCACCTGGCTCGTATAGGCCTTCTCCATCGGCCCGCCGTTCATGCCGACGTAGATGGTCTTCGTTTGCGCGAACGCGGGCGTGCCGGCGCCTGCGATGCAGAGGGCGGCGGCCGCCGCGATCGTTCCGAGCAGTTTCATCTTAGGGTTTCCTCTTGACGGAAAGGGGCGGTCGGCACGGCTTGCGGGAAGAAGCGGCCGATCGAGAATGCATCGAGTGGCGTCGCGGTTTCGCCGGTGGTGATGAGATCGGCGAGCACGTCGCCGACGCCCGGCGCGAGCAGGAAGCCGCCGCCGGAAAAGCCGAACGCATGCAGCAGATTCGGCGTGGTGCGGCTCGCGCCGATGATCGGGTTGTGGTCGGGTGTGCAGCCCTCGACGCCGCTCCACGTGCGGATCAGCAGTGCGTCGCGCAGCGCGGGCAACAGCGCGCACGCATCGCGCATCACCGCGCGCGTCGTATCGACCGACGGCTGGCCGAACTCGCCGTCGCCGCGGCCCCGGCCGCCGCCGATCACGCAGTTGCCGCGCGCGACCTGCCGCGCGTACACGCCGCCGCCATACACGCCGAGGTTGTGCGCGATGAACGGCGGCAGCGGCTCGGTCACCCACATGTTCGGGTAGATCGGCTCCATCGGTACGGCCTCGCCGAAGCGTTCGGCGATCGTGTTCGCCCATGCGCCCGCCGAATTGATCAGCCACGTCGCGGTGTGCGCGCGGCCGCCCGCCTGCAAGTGAAAACGCGTGCCGTCGTGATGAACCTCATCGACGGCGGTGTGCTCGAACACGTCCGCGCCCGCCGCGCGGGCCGCGCGCGCGAACGCGGGCGACACGAGGCGCGGGTTCGCATGGCCGTCGGTCTCGCACAGCGAGCCGCCGAGCGCCGCGCGGCCGAGCCACGGGTAGCGGCGGCGGAACGCGTCGCCGCGCATCACCTGCAGCGGCAAGCCGTGTTCGCCGGCGAGCACGGCGTACGCGTCGAGCGCATCGAGATCGGCGTCGCTGCGTGCGAGTCGCAAGTGGCCGGACACGACGAATTCGCCATCGATGCGGATCAGCTCGGGCAGGCGATCCCAGATGCGCCGCGCCCGCAGTGCGAGCGGCAATTGCTCGACCGGCCGGCCCTGACAGCGCACGCCGCCGTAGTTCACGCCGCTCGCCTGCGCGCCGCAGTCGCGCCGTTCGAACAGCCCGACGCGCAGCCCGCGTCGCGTGAGCGCAAGCGCGGCCGACGCGCCGACGAGGCCGCCGCCGACGATCGCGACGTCGTAATGCCGGATCTCACTCATCGCGCGCCTCGTCGGGAATCGCCGCGACGTCGTCGCCCGCGAGCGCGGCCGAGATCGGGAACGGCTTCACGGGTGGTTGCGCACGCAACCGGCCGACGTCGGCGAGCGGCCGGCCGGTTTCGGCGGCCAGCACGAGCGCGGCCGCGTCGCCGCACATGCGGCCCTGGCAGCGGCCCATGCCGACGCGGGTCAGCGCCTTCAGCCGGTTCAATTCGGTCGCCGCGCCTTCGCGCACGCAGCGGCGCAGCGTGCCCGCGTCGATCTCTTCGCAGCGGCACACGATCGTGTCGTCGGGGCAGCGGGCAGCCTGTTCGGCCGGCGGCGCGAACGCGGCTTCGAGGCCCGCGCGGAATGCGCCGATGCGCGCGAGCGTGCGTTCGAGCGCCGCCGCGTCGGGTTGGCCGGACGGCGAGCGCGATGCGATGCCGGCATCGTCGAGCAGCGCGAGCGCCGCACGCCGGCCCGACGCTTCGGCCGCGTCGGCGCCCGCGATGCCCGCGCCGTCGCCGGCGACGTAGAGGCCGCGCACCGACGTGCGCCCGGCCGCGTCGCGTTCGGGCAGCCACGCGCGGTTGAGCGGGTCGAAACCGAACCGGCAGCCGGCGAGATCGGCAAGCTGCGTTTCGGAACGCAGGCCGAAGCCGAGGCCGAGCGCATCGCAATCGAGCGCGCGCGGCGGCGCGGGCTGCGCCGAGTCGCCGGCGGCGCGCCATGCGAGCCCCGTCACATGTTGATCGCCGAGCACGCGCTCGAGCGTGACGCCCGTTTCGATCGCGACGCCATGCGCGCGCAGCCAGCCGTGGTAGTAGAGCCCTTTCGCGAAGATCGACGGCATGCGCAGCAACGCGGGCGCGGCAGCGGCCTGGCGGCGCAGTGGGCTCGTGTCGAGCACGGCCGCGACGTTCGCGCCGGCCTTCGCATACTGGTAGGCGACGAGGTAAAGCAGCGGCCCCGTGCCCGCGAGCACGATGCGCCGGCCGATCGCGCAGCCCTGCGCCTTCAGCGCGACCTGGGCGCCGCCGAGCGTATAGACGCCCGCGAGCGTCCAGCCCGGCACGGGCAGCATGCGGTCGGTCGCGCCGCTCGCGACGATCAGGTGCGAGTACGGCACCGTCACCTCGCGGCCGTCCTGCAGCGTGTCGACGCGGCCCGCGCCGCATGACCACGCGAGCGTGTTCGGCCGGTAGTCGACCTGCGGCAGCAGCGCGGCCATCGTCTGGTGCACGGCGTCGGCCTTCGCAGCCTCGAAACCGTACAGCGTGCGCTTGCCGCGCACGAATGCGGCGTCGGCCGGCGGCTGACGATAGATCTGTCCGCCCCAGCGCGCGTTCTCGTCGATCACGACCGGGTGCAGCCCCGCGTCGACCAGCGCCTCGGCCGCGCGCACGCCGGCCGGCCCCGCGCCGACGATCACCGGTTGCAGTACGGCGCTCACGATGCGTCTCCGGTCGCGGCCGGCCGGGCGGCCGTAAGAATCCGCATGCCGTCGGCGATCGGCGTCGAGCATGCGCGCACGCGTGCGCCGGCTTCGGTGCGCACCCAGCAGTCCTGGCAGGCGCCGATCAGGCAGAAACCCGCGCGCGGCTGGCCGCTGAATTCGCTGACGCGCACGCGACGCTGCGCGACCAGGATCGCGGTGAGCACGGTGTCGCCGGCGAGCGCCTGCGCGGGCCGGCCGTCGAGCACGAACGCGACGGGGGCGCGTTCGCGTTCGGCGACGCGCACGAACTGCGCGCCGTCGTCCGCGACGTGAGTGGAACGGGAAACGGGAGTCGTCATCAATGTTGGCCGATCAGGATGCGGTTCAGGCCGTACACGCGATCGAGCAGCAGCATCGCGCCGGCGGTGATGAAGATGACGAGCGCCGACACCGACGCCATCATCGGGTCGATCGATTCGGTCGCGTACATGTACATGCGCACGGGCAGCGTGACCGTCTGCGGCGACGTGACGAAGATCGACATCGTCAGCTCGTCGAAGCTGTTGATGAACGCGAGCAGCCAGCCGCCCGTGATGCCGGGCACGATCATCGGCAGCGTGATGCGGCGGAAGATCGTCCACGGGTCCGCGCCGAGCGAGCACGCGGCCTGCTCGATGCTGCGGTCGAGGCCGGCGACCGACGCGAGCACGAGGCGCATCACGAACGGCGTGATGACGATCATGTGCGCGAGCACGAGCCACGCGAACGAGCCGGTCGCGCCGATCAGCGCGAAGAAGCGCAGCAGCGCGATGCCGAGCACGAGGCCGGGAATCACGAGCGGCGACAGCAGCAGCCCGTTCAGGAACGCGCGGCCCGGAAACGTCGCGCGGCCGATCGCGAGGCCGGCCGGCAGCCCGATCGCGAGCGACAGCGTGGCCGACGCGAACGCGAGCTTCACGCTGTTGAAGAACGCGGTGACGAAGTCCGGATAGTCGAGGATCGCGCGGAACCAGCGCAGCGACACGCCGCGGGTCGGCAGCGTCAGCGTTTCGTCGGGCGTGAACGCGACGAGCACGACGATCACGAGCGGCGCGAGCACGAACAGGATCACGAGCGTGTGGAAGGCGAGGGCGAAGGGACCGTTCTTTCTCATCGCGATGCGCCTCCGAGGCTGCGCGCGTAGCGGCGTTCGAGCACGCGGTAGTAAGTGAGCATCACGACGAGGTTCGCGGCGAGCAGCAGCACCGCGATCGTCGCGCCGAGCGGCCAGTTCAGCGAGCCGAGGAACTCGTCGTAGACGGCCGTGGCCGCGACCTTCAGCCGTCGTCCGCCGAGCAGGCCCGGAATCGCGAACGCGCTCGCCGACAGCCCGAACACCATCAGGCTGCCCGACAGCACGCCCGGCATCAGTTGCGGCACGACGATGCGGCGCAGCGTCGTGAACGGCGACGCGCCGAGCGACAGCGCCGCGTGTTCGGTCTGCGGATCGAGCCGCTGCAGCGCGGTCCACACGGGAATCACCATGAACGGCAGCATCACGTGCACCAGTGCGATCACGATCGCGAAGGTCGTGTATTCGAGCTTGTACGGCCCGAGACCCACGAGCCCGAGCGCCTGGTTCACGAGCCCGCCGGTGTTCAGCAGCATGCTCCAGCCGAATGCGCGCACGACCACCGACACCAGCAGCGGCGCGAGGATCGCGAGCAGGAACAGCGAGCGCCACGGGTCGCGCATTTTCGACAGCACGTACGCTTCCGGCGTGCCGATCGCGACGCAGATCGCGGTGGTCAGCGCGGCGATCCCGAACGTGCGCGCGAAGATCGTGTGGAAATACGACGAGCCGAGCACTTCCGCGTAGTTGCCGAACTGGAACGCGGCGATCGGACCGGTGGCCGGGTCGAAGCGATAGAACGTCAACACGAAGGTCATCGCGAGCGGCACGAGCACGAGCGCGGCGAAGAGTGCGAATGCGGGCGCGCACATCAGCCACAGCGGCGCATGGGCGCGCCAGCTCGCGCGTGTCGTGCGGGCCGGCTGCGTCGCGTGCGCGGCGGTGCGTGTCGGCACCGCGTCATGCGCACCCGATCGCGCGAGTCCGGCCGGTGCGACGTCGGTCGAGAGCGGGCGGGAAGGCGGTCGCATTCAGGCCTCCCGGCGCATCACGCGCACCGCGTCGCTGTGCCAGTCGATGCCGACCGGCGCGCCTTCCGCGAGCGGTTCCGCGCCTTCGTTCTGGCAGCACACGAGCACTTCGCCGAGCGCGCTGTCGACGCGGTACAGCCACTGGCTGCCGAGGAAGAACCGGCTCGTGACGGTCGCGGCGAAGCGGCCGGCGTCGGGCGCGCACAGCCGCAGCTTCTCCGGACGGATGCAGACCGACACCGCGTCGCCGACGCGCATGTCGCGCTCGCGCGGCGGCAGGTGCGCGGTGCGGCCCGTCTCGGCGAGATCGTGCCCGAGGTCGATGCGGATCGCGTCGCCGTCGTGCGCGACGATCGTGCCGGGCAACAGGTTCGCCTTGCCGATGAACTGCGACACGAAGCGGTTTTCCGGGCGCTCGTACGCGCGGTACGGCGTATCGGTCTGCGTGATGCGGCCGGCTTCCATCACGACCACGCGGTCGCTGATTGACAGCGCTTCGGACTGATCGTGCGTGACCATGATCGTCGTCGTGCCGATCTTGCGCTGGATCGCGCGCAGCTCGAACTGCATCTCCTCGCGCAGCTTCGCGTCGAGGTTCGACATCGGTTCGTCGAGCAGCAGCACGGGCGGCTCGATCACGACCGCGCGCGCGATCGCCACGCGCTGCCGCTGGCCGCCCGACAATTCGCGCGGAAAGCGGTGCGCGAGCGCGTCGAGCCGTACGAGCGCCAGCGCCGCGCGGATGCGCTCCGCGCGCTCGGCCTTGTCGACGCCGCGCATGTCGAGGCCGAAGCCGACGTTCTCCGCGACGCTCATGTGCGGAAACAGCGCATAGCTCTGGAACACGATGCCGAGCCCGCGGCGGTTCGGCTTCAGGTGCGTGATGTCCTGCCCGTCGAGCGCGATGCGGCCGCGCGTGACGTCGACGAAGCCGGCGATCATCTGCAGCGTGGTGGTCTTGCCGCAACCGGACGGCCCGAGCAGCGACACGAATTCGCCCTGTTCGACCGACAGGTTGACGTCCGCGACGGCGGTGAGCGCGCCGAAGGTTTTCGTCAGATCCGTAAGCGTGAGAAACGACATGGAGAGCTCCGGTTCGCACACCGCGTGGCCGGTGCGCCGATGACGCGGACTCTAGCCAGCCATATTTCGGCGCGTCAATTTCGAATTCTGCTGAACGGGATGAATTTCGAAAAAATTCCGTTGAACGGAACGAACAGGCCGATCGCAGGTGAATCGTTCCGATGGATGAAGGGCGCCCGAGCCGCGAAACGCACGCGTCAATCCCGTGCACACCCGGATGTCAGCGGAATTTCGACCGGACGACAATGGCGGCTACCCTATTCCGTTCAATGAAATCGTCGAGGAGAGCCGGCATGCAGGAACCCCATTCGCCCGGAACGTCGCCGGCCGCGCGCACGCCGCGCCCGGACGAGGGCGTCGTCGACGCGGCAGATGCGGTCGAGCCGGCCGGCGCGCCCGGTACCGGCATGCTGCAGCGTGCGTTCGCGATCCTGCGCGCGCTGGCCGGCATGCAGCAGGACGGCGTGCGCGTCACGCATCTTGCGAAGGCCGTCGGCCTCACGCAGGGCACCGCGCACCGGATCCTGCAATCGCTGATCGCCGAAGGGATGGTCGAACAGGACGAGCAGTCGAAGCTGTACCGGCTGAGCGTCGACTTCTTCGCGCTCGCCGCGCAGGCCGGCAACCCGAGCAGCATGCGCACGCTGTGCCGTCCAGCGTTGCTGCGGCTGTGCGCGAGCCTCGGCGAGACGATCTTCCTGCTCGTGAAAAGCGGTTTCGACGCCGTGTGTCTCGACCTGTGCGAAGGGCCGTTTCCGATCCGCTCGTTTACCGGCGACATCGGCGGGCGCATCGCGCTCGGTGTGGGACAGGGCAGCCTCGCGATCCTCGCGTTCCTGCCCGAAGCCGAACGCGAGGAGGTGATCCGCTTCAACGTGCCGCGCATTCGCGGCTACGGCGTGCTCGACGAGGTGTATCTGCGCACCGAGATCGAACGCGTGCGGCAACTCGGCTACGCGGGCCGCAATAGCGGCGTGCTCGACGGGATGGCCGGCGTCGCGGTGCCGATCCTCGACCGCACCGGTTATCCGGTCGGCGCGCTGAGCGTCGGCACGCTCGCGTCGCGGCTCGGCGACGACCGGATGCCGATGGTCGTCGAACTGCTGCGACGCCAGGCCGACGCGATCGGCCCGCGCACCAATCCGTTCGACGCCGCGTTGCGGCGGCCGATGCACGGGCTATCGGGGAAAACCGTCTAGCGAGTGTCGCGCGTTGCCGTTTCATCGGCTTGCTTGCGCAAGCCATGCACGTCCGATCAAGGCGCGCAGGGTCCGGCGGACTCGCGCGCTTTCGTTTTTCTTGCGGGCTTGCGCGTGTGGCGCCGCGAGCGCGCGATACGTTCGGATCGAATGGCGTTTTTCGAGGGTTATACGACCTTTGAGCCATATACGTCCCGTTCCATACTTCACATGAACGAGCAAGCCGGAGTCCGCACACAAACGCAATGACGCGTCGCATATCCGGCCTGATCAATCACGACATGAAAAGGAACGGAAGATGCGACTCAAGAGCAAATCGGCATTGATCACGGGCGGCACCAGCGGCATTGGTCTGGCCACCGCGAAGCTGTTCATTTCAGAAGGCGCGCGCGTCGCGGTGACGGGGCGCGACGAGGCCGTATTCGAGCGGGTGAAGGCAGAGCTTGGCGAGCATGCGATCGTGCTCAAGGGCGACGTACGGTCGCTCGACGACATGCGCGCGATTGCAGCCGAGATCAACGACACGTTCGGCGGCCTCGATGTCGTGTTCGCCAACGCGGGCTGGGCGTTCCCGTCCGCCGTCGACGACATCGACGACACGCTCTACAACGACATCATGGACGTCAACGTCAAGGGCGTGGTGTTCACGCTTCAGGCGGCGCTGCCGTACTTGCGCGAAGGTTCGTCGGTGATCCTCAATACCTCGTTCGTCGCGCAGACCGGCAAGCATGGCATCTCGTTGACCGCCGCAGCGAAGGCCGCCGTGCGATCGCTGGCTCGCAGCTGGTCGTGCGAATTTCTCGACCGGAAGATCCGCTTCAACGCGATCGCGCCCGGCGCGATCGACACACCGCTGCTCTCGAAATGGGGCAAGCCCGCCGAATGGGTGCGCGCCCGCAAGGCCGAATTCGCCGAAGCGATTCCGGTGGGCCGCATGGGCAACGCGGACGACATCGCCTACGCCGCGCTCTATCTCGCCAGCGACGAATCGTCGTTCGTCGTCGGCACCGAGCTGGTCGTCGATGGCGGCGCGTCGCAGCTTTAAGCCCGTGCGTCACGTTTCCCGAGCCCGGTAGGTCGTCCCGGCGCGTTCCCCTCCCGATTTCACGTCCGCCGCGCGGTTCGCCGTGGCGGTTATTTCATCCGGCCCGGCGGGGTTGCGCTCGCCCATGGGCCGAAGTGCAAGGAGCAATCATCTTGACCGACAGTAGCGACAACCATGCGCCCACCGGGCCACTCACACGGGCAGGCCGTTCCCGCCGCGATGTCCTGAAGTTCGGCAGCGCCGCTACCCTCGGCGCCGTGCTGGGCGGCAGCGCGTTGCTCGGGCACGCCGCGCCTGCGCCGAACGAGCCGCTCGACATCCTGATCGTCAATTACGACGGCGGCACGCTGCTCGACTTCGCGGGCCCCAGCGAAATCTTTCACCGGCTGCCGAATACGAACGTTCGCTACGCGAGCCTCGATGGCGGCAACGTGACGCTCGAATTCGGCGTCGTGTACGGGAAGACCGAGCGATTGGCCGATATCGACAAGACCGACGTGATCCTCGTGCCCGGCGGGTCCGATTTGTCGGCGCCGATGCGTCCGGCGTATCAGGCGCAGATCCGGCGTCTGGCGGAAAGGGCGAAACACGTGACGTCGGTGTGCAACGGCTCGCTCGTGCTCGCCGCGACGGGCGTGCTCGAGGGCAAGCGCAGCGCGTGCCATTGGGCGTTCGTCAACAAGCTGGCCGAATACGGCGCGATTCCCGTTCCCGACCGCTTCGTCGAAGACGACAACGGCCGCTTCATGAGCGGTGGCGGCGTGACGGCGGGCATCGACTTCGCGCTGCGCGTGGCGGCGAAGCTGCGCGGCCAGCCGGCCGCCGAATACACGCAACTCGTGATCGAATACGATCCCGCTCCGCCGTTCCACTCCGGTCATCCGAGCGATGCACGGCCCGAACTCGTCGCGATGGTCGACAAGAAGCTGCCGGGCGCATCGAAGGGCCTCGCACGCATCCCCGGCGTTCGCTGACACGTTTGCCGGCGACCCGTGCAGGGTTGCCTGCCTCTTCAATTCTAACCCTATTCGGAAATCACTCGATGCGACAGATCCATCCGTGTACGGCTGCGTTTGCAGCCTGCGTGTCCTTTTTCGCACTCGCGACGCCGGCGCTCGCCGCAGGTTCGCAACGCCCGCCCGCGGCGGCCATCAAGGCCGAAAACGCGCGATGGGCGGATGCCTTTGCGCGAGGGGATTACGACGCGATCGGCCGCCTCTATACCGACGACGGCGCGCTCTTGCCGCCGGGAGGCGATAAAGTCACGGGCCGCCGCGCGATCACCGAGTACTTCACCAACGGGTATGCCGGATCGAAACCCGGCACTGTATCGTTCAGCCATTACGAGTTCTACGGCAATGAGCGGGTCGTGACGGAGGTGTCGGATGCGGAGGTTCGCGACGGTGATGGAAAGCTGAAGGTCCGCGCCAAGCAGACGCTCGTCTTTCTGAAGCAGGGCGGCGTGTGGAAGCTGCATCGCGACATGTGGAACGCTTACCCGCCGGTCAAGGATTGACGATCGTCGACGTCCGGCGAAAGGACGCGCGACGTGCCCACGCGCCCATCGCCGGTTAGCGGGAAGCGGGCCACGCAGCGCGCTGATCGGCAGCGCTCGATCAGCGCGCTGCGTTCGTTCTGCTCTCGCGTCGAATCGCTTGCGGCGGATGCCCGTGCAGCTTGATGAACGCTCGGCGCATCCGTTCGGGATCGGTGAATCCCACCGCCAGCGCAATCTGTTCGATCGGTTCGCTGCCGCCCTGCAGGCGCAGCCTTGCGGCTTCGACGCGCAAACGCTCGACGGCCCGCGCCGGCGTTTCACCGGTTTCCCGGCGAAACGCGCGGCCGAACTGTCGCACGCTCAGGCTGGCGGCATCGGCGAGCCGTTCGACCGGCAACGCTTCGGCCAGATGTTCGCGGGCGAAATTCAGCGCAATGCGGATGCGATCCGATTCCGGCTCCATCTGCGACATCGCGGAGAATTGCGACTGCCCGCCGGGCCGCCGATACGGAACGACCAGCAGCCGCGAGACCTCGCGCGCGATCTCCGCGCTCATGTCCCGTTCGATCATGCCGAGCGCCAAGTCGATGCCGGAGGCAATACCCGCCGACGTCCAGACGCGGCCATCGACGACATAGATGCTGTCGCCGTCGACCCGCGTGCGAGGGAAACGCGACTGCAATTGCGCCGCGTATCGCCAGTGCGTCGCGGCTCTCAAACCGTCCAGCGAGCCGGTTTCGGCAAGCAGGAACGCGCCCGTGCACACGCTTGCCACCCGCGACGCCTTGGCGGCCAGTTTTTTGGCCGCGGCGATATTGTCCGAGGTCTGCATCGGCGCGATATCGCCGCCGACGAACACGACGGTGTCGAACGCGCGTCTTCCGATCGGCTTCGTGTCGATCGAAAGGCCGGTATTGCCGGGAATCGGGCCGCCGGTTGGCGAGATGACGTGAAGCGCGTAGGGCGTATGGCCGGCGGCCGTGGCCACCTGATTGAAGGCCGACAGCGGGCCGCCAAGATCGAGCGCGTCGTAGCCACGGCAAACGAAAAATCCAATGCGATGCATGACGAAGCAATTGACCGAGAACCCCGGAATGGCGAATTTTACCGGGAACCCTAGAATTGTGTCGTTTGACTTGAAACGAGGGAAAAACGTCGTTTACGCCGCCTTCGATCGACTGTATTCGTTTGCGCCGCGCTGATGCGATGCCGACGGAAAGCGATGCTCAGCGACGGTAGATGAACTCGAGATCGGTCGATGCGCCGACCTTGAAATCGTACGTGCCGACCCGCTTGAAGCCCACCTTCTCGTAGAACGCGATGGCCTTCGCATTGCCTGACCACACGCCGAGCCATACCGGGCCGGAGCGCGTCGCGGCAAGATACTCGAGCGCGGCGTCGAACAACGCCCGTCCGGCGCCGGTACCTTGTGTGCCGCGTCGAAGGTAGATCTGATGGATTTCGCCCGAGCCGTCCGCCACGTCCGGATGCGGAAGCTTGCACGGCCCTGCGTGCGCATATCCGACCAGCGTGCCGTCGTCGCCTTCCGCGACCCATGTGCGGCGTTGCGGGTCGGCGAGCTGTTCGGTGATCGCTGCCACCGAGTAAGTCCGGGCTTCGTATTCGGCCAGATCGTGTGGCGGGTAGTCGATGCCGAATCCGTCCTGCAGAAAGGTTTCGCGAAACGTATCGCGCTTCAATTCGGCAAGCGGGACGGCGTCGGCCAGGGTCGCAACGCGGATCAACATGTGGCTTCTCTCGGTTCGGTATCGGGCCGACAGTTTATCCCGGGTGATGTCGAGCAGCCGCATCGTCGCCGGCCAACCGGCGACCGTCGCGGTCCTGCAGGCGGCTTCCCGATGCGGGAAAAAGCGCCGATTTTGCAGCGCAGCGAAAGGCGCCGACGCTTGCCTGACCGGGCCTCCGTAACCAGCCGAAACTGCCAGCACGGCAATCATGCGGATGCCGATGGTTGACCGCCGTCGGACATGCTAGGATTTCCGTCAAACAACTCCGGAGACTGCGATGCCGTTCATCTGCGAAAACGTTGAATGTCGTGCCGTGCTGGCTCGCGGGCAGGTCAGGCACCATCAGGAGGGCGCCGGCTGGTGCTTCTACTGCCCGGACTGCAACACCAGAAACGAGTTGATGAACATCGGCACGCTCAGCGGCCCTGTCGAGCTGGTTCAGCCCGAGCGGGCGAGCCCGCCGCACAAGGTGGTCGCGACGGCCAGGCCGCTGGACGACGGCCGATACGCGGCGCAGTTGAGCGTCCAGCGGGCGCTCGCCGTGAAAGGCACCTACGCGGCCGAGGAGCACTGGGATCAGTTAGGCGTATTCGGCGACGCGCAGGAAGCCGTCGCGCACGCGAAGTCGTTCGCCACGGACCTGCTGCAGCGCGCCGCGTAGCCGGCGCTTTTCCGTGAACGAACAAAGGGGCGTCGCGCATTCGTGCGCGACGCCCCTTTACGTTTTTCGCGCGCGTTCGTCAGTGGTGGATATCGAACGACGAGGTCTGCCTCGTGATCCGCCGATACGTGTCGTCCTGAATCAGGCTCCTGGGAAAGCGAGTGAGGTCACGCGGCCGGCGCCTGCGTTGCGCGGGCCCGTTCGCGCGCCGCGACGAGTTCCCTGATCCGCGCGCGGTCGGCCGGCGTCGCCGGCGTGAAGATCACGAGGCTCAGGTCCGGGCGGCCGGTAACCGAGAACGTCGAATGTTCGAGCGCGATCCGGCCGGCTCGCGGATGGCGGATCTCCTTCGTGGCTTCTTCGTGCGTACGGATATCGTGGTCGCGCCACATCGCGTCGAATTCGGCGCTGGTCGCGCGCATCTCGTCGACGAACGCCTGCACGGCCTGCGTCGCGCCGCTGCGCGCGACGTCCGCACGAAACCCGCCAACCGCGAACCGCGCGACGCGCTCCCAGTCCGACTGGGCATGGCGCACGCCCGCGTCGACGAAGATCAGCCGCAGGATGTTGCGCGCGGCCGGCGGGAGCGTCGCATAGTCGGTGAGCGTCGCGGCCGCCGCGTCGTTCCACGCGGCGACGTCCCACGTCGCGGTGCGGATGATCGCGGGGCTCGCGTCGAGCGAATCGAGCACGTGCTGCAGGCGCGGCGTCACGCCGGCCGGCGCGTGATAGCGTACCTCGGGCGGGTGGCCGAGGCCGATCAGGAACAGGTGCTCGCGTTCGGCCTCGTTGAGCATCAGCGCGCGGGCGAGCCGGTCGAGCACGTCGGCCGACGGCGCGCCGCCGCGCCCCTGTTCGAGCCACGTGTACCACGCGACGCTCACGTGTGCGCGCTGCGCGACTTCCTCGCGCCGCAGGCCCGGCGTGCGGCGGCGCGTGGCCGGCAGCCCGAGCGCGGCCGGGTTGAGTTTTTCGCGGCGGTCCCGCAGGTACGCGCCGAGCAGGTTGTCGGGGGCGTCAGCCATATCCTGTTAGTTCGTTTACCGGTAAACCGTCACGACTTCACCGCGCGCGGCCATCGGCAGATAGTAAGCCTCCATTTCATCCGGAGGTGCTGAACATGCGTGTCTTTGTTACGGGAGCGTCGGGCTTCGTCGGCTCGGCCGTCGTGGCCGAACTCGTGGCCGCCGGCCACTCGGTGCTGGGGCTCGCGCGCTCCGACGCGGCCGCGGCGTCGGTTGCCGCGGCCGGCGCCGACGTCCATCGCGGGTCGCTCGAGGATCTCGACAGCCTCACGCGCGGCGCCGAAGCCGCCGATGCGGTGATCCACACGGGATTCAATCACGACTTCTCGCGTTTTGCGCAGAACTGCGAACTCGACCGCCGCGCGATCGAGACGATCGGTGCGGCGCTCGTCGGTTCGGCGCGGCCGCTGATCGTCACGTCGGGCCTTGCGCTCGTCGCGCCCGGCCGCGCGGCGACGGAGGACGATCCGCACGTGCCGGTGTCGGAAAATTATCCGCGTGCGTCCGAAGCGACGGCGGTCGCGCTCGAAGCGCGCGGCGTGCACGCGTCGGTCGTGCGGCTGCCGCCGTCCGTGCACGGCGACGGCGATCACGCGTTCGTGCCGCACCTGATTGCGTTCGCGAGGGAGAAGGGCGTGTCGGCGTACATCGGCGACGGCGCGAACCGCTGGCCGGCCGTGCACCGGCTCGACGCGGCGCGCGTGTATCGGCTCGCGATCGAGCGCGGCGCAGCCGGCGCGCGCTATCACGCGGTCGACGATACGGGCGTGCCGTTCCGCGCGATCGCCGAGGTGATCGGGCGGCGGCTGAACGTGCCGGTCGTCGCGAAGTCGGCGGCGGAAGCCGGCGAGCACTTCGGCTGGTTCGCGAGATTTGCGGGGATGGATGCGCCCGCAACCAGCGAGCGCACGCGGGCATCGCTCGGCTGGGCGCCGACGCAGCCGAAGTTGCTGGCCGATATCGACCGGCCGCGGTATTTCGAAAGCTGACGAGCGGCGCGCGCCGCTCGCCATGGGTGCGGCTCGGACAGCCGCTCACACCGTGACGACGATCTTCCCGACCTGCGCACCGGCTTCCATGTAGCGGTGCGCGTCCACGATGTCGTCGAACGCGAACGTGCGATCGATCCGCGGTTTCAGCGTGCCGGCCGCGAGCCCGTCGACGATGAAGCGCTTCGCGCGTTCGAGCCGCCGCGCATCGCCGGTGATCTCGAACAGCTCGTAGCCGCGCAGCGTAAGGTGGCGCGCGAGCAGGTCCATCACCGGCACCGGGATGTCGCGCGTATCGAGCGCGCCGTACTGGAAGAACGTGCCGTGGGTGGCCAGCGCGCGCAGCAGGTTCGCCGCGTCGGGGCCGCCGACCGGATCGAACGCGAGGCGCGCGCCGACGCCGCCCGTGAGTTCCGCCACCTGCCGCGGCAGGTCGGCGGGGCTGCCGACGATCACGTGCCGCGCGCCGGCGTCGAGCAGCGCCTGGCGCTTCGCTTCGCCGCGCGTCAGCGCGATCGGCACCGCGCCGACCCGATTCGCCACCTGGATCGCGGCCAGCCCGACGCTGCTCGACGCGGCGCCGATCAGCACCGCCTCGCCGCGCTGGAGCCCGCCAAGTTCGATCAGCGCGCCGTAGGCCGTCACGAACATCATCCACGTCGCGGCCGCCTCCTCGAACGACAGGTTGTCCGGATGCTTGACCACCGCACGCGCCGGTACATTCACCACTTCGCCGTACATCCCGTAGTCGGCGAACGAGAAGGCCGGCACGACGCTCACCGCGTCGCCTTCCGCGAACGCCGTCACGTTGCGGCCGACCGCCGCGACCACGCCCGACGCCTCGTAGCCGAGCGATGCCGGAAAGCGCGGCATGAACGTGTATTCGCCGCTGCGGAACATGACTTCCGCACGATTGACGCCGATCGCCTTCACGCGCAGCTGGATGTCGTCGGGGCCCGGCGCGGGCACGTCGACGCTGTCGATCTGCAGGACGTCGGGGCCGCCGATGCGGTGGAAACGGACGATGCGGGTCATGGAGCGCTCCTTCGATGAACGGGTGTCGATGAAGCAGCATCGTAGGCGGGCATCCGCACCGGATAAACGCGCGGCCGGATCATTGATTGTTATTTGACGAATAACAATCAATGCGAACCTGTTTTATGCCGGATAACGCCGCGCGAACAGCTCGGTCAGCCAGTCGATGAACGCGCGCACCTTGTCGGGCAGATGCGCGCGGTTCGGGTACAGCACCGACACCGGCTTCGGCACGGCCGGCACGCCGGGCAGCAGCTCGACCAGCTGGCCCGAGTCGATGCTCGGCTGCAGCGCGGGCCGCAACGCGTGCACGATGCCGAGACCGGCGAGCCCGCACGACAGCAATGCTTCCGAGTTGTCGGTGAGCAGGCTGCTCGCGAGCTTCACCGCGACGGTGTCGCCGTGCGGGCGGAACGTCCATTCGAGCACGCGGCGGTTGCGGCCGGTGAAGAAGTTGACCGCGCGATGCATCCGCAGATCGTCGAGCGTACGCGGCAAGCCGTGGCGCGCGATATAGGCCGGCGACGCGCATGTGGCCATCGGCACCGCGCCGACGGTGCGCGCGACCATGCTCGAATCCTTCAGCGTCCCGACCCGCACCACGCAGTCGATGCCTTCGCCGATCAGGTCGGCCGGCTGGTCGCTCGCGCCGAGCACGAGCTCGATCTGCGGATAGCGCTGCTGGAAGTCGGGCAGCGCCGGAATCACGATCGTCTTCGCGAGCGCGAGGGCGACGTCGATCCGCAGCCGGCCCTTCGGCACCGCGCGTTGCTTCGGGAACGACGCGAACGCATCGTCGATGCTGCCGAGCAACTGCACGCAGCGCGCATGGAATGCCTCGCCTTCGGCCGTCACGCTGACGCGGCGCGTGCTGCGGTTCAGCAGCCGCACGCCGAGCTCCTGTTCGAGCTGCTGCACGGCTTTGGTGACGGCCGGCCGATGCAACTGCAGCGCGTCGGCGGCCTGCGTGAAGTTGCCGCGTTCGACGATCTGTACGTAGATCTGCATCGTTTGCAGGCGGTCCATGGCGTTCCCGGATGGCGTGGCGAGCGGCCATCTTCGCACACCGATGGAACCGGATGCGCGGCCGCCCGCCTGCCGTGCGTCATTCGACCGGATGCAGATCCTGCAGCAGCGTCGGCACCAGCTCCGACACGGTCGGGTGGATATGCATCGCGCGGCTGATCGTCGTGTACGGCGCGCCGGCGGTCATCACGTCGAGGATCCCGTGCACGACTTCGTCGCCGGTCACGCCGAGGATCGACGCGCCGAGAATCGCATGGCTGTCCGCATCGACGATCACCTTCATGAAGCCCTGGCTTTCGCCTTTCTCGACCGCCCGGCCGACGCGCGTCATCGGGCGCGTGCCGACCAGCAGCCGGCGGCCCGTCTGCTTCGCTTCCGCGAGCGTCATGCCGACGCGGCCAAGCGGCGGGTCGATGTACATCGCGTAGGCCATGATCCGGTCGGACACCTTGCGCGGATCGTCGTCGAGCAGGTTGGCCGCGACGATCTCGTAGTCGTTGTACGAAGTGTGCGTGAACGCGCCGCGCCCGTTGCAGTCGCCGAGCGCCCAGATGCCGGGCACGTTGGTGCGCAACTGGTCGTCGACGGTGATGTAGCCGCGTGCGTCGGTGTCGACGCCCGCGCGGTCGAGCCCGAGATCGTCGGTGTTCGGCACGCGCCCGACCGCGAGCAGCAGGTGCGAACCCGCGACCTCGCGGCCGCCGCCCGCGCAGTCGAGGCCGACCACGATGCCGTCGCCGTCGCGGCGCGCGCTCAGGCAGTTCGCGTCGAGCTGCACGTCGATCCCTTCCTTTTCGAGGATCTCGCGCACGGCCTGCGAGACGTCTTCGTCCTCGCGGCGGATCAGGCGCGAGCCTTTCTCGATGATCGTGACCCTGGAGCCGAAGCGCCGGTACATCTGGCCGAATTCGAGCCCGACGTAGCTGCCGCCGACGATCACCAGATGATCGGGCAGGAAGTCGACGTCCATCATCGTCGAGTTGGTCAGGTACGGCACCGAGTCGAGGCCCGGCATCGCGGGCACCTGCGCGCGTCCGCCGACGTTGATGAAGATGCGTTCGGCTTCGAGTACGTCATCGCCCACGCGCACCGCGTTCGGGCGTTCGAACCGGGCATGACCCTGAAAGACGGTCGTGTTGTCGAGGCCGCGCACCCATTGCTCGACGCCGTGGTTCGAGCGGCCGGAAATCTGGTCCTTGCGCGCCTTCACGGCTTTCATGTCGACGGTGACGGGGCCGCCGACCGACACGCCGTACTCGCCGGCGCGCCGTGCGAGCTGCGCGGCGTATGCGCTCGCGATCAGCGTCTTGGTCGGGATGCAGCCGGTGTTCACGCAAGTGCCGCCGAAGCGGCCGCGCTCGACGATCGCGACTTTCATGCCGGCCCCGGCGAGGCGCGCGGCGAGCGGCGGCCCGGCCTGGCCGGTGCCGATGACGATCGCATCGAAGTGTTGCGTCATGACGTCCTCCTGTGCGGGTGCAACGAGGAAAGGGGCGGGCGCAAGCCGCATGCCGTGCCGGCGGTCGCCCGCGGGCGACGAGCGCCTATGGTAGACCGGTTGGCCGGGGGCCGCGAGCGGCGCCCGGACGACGCGTCGTATTGAAAAACGGCACTGCCGCGGGCGGCGTCTAGTCCTTGCGCGTCCACTGCCCGAACGACACCGGCCGGTGCGCGTCGGCGCGCGTCACGGTGACGTGGTCGGGCTGGTCGTCGAGCGGAAACGATTCGGTGACGATCTGGCTCGAAAAGAGCCAGCCGTGCGTGCGCGGGTCGTAGCGGAACGTGACGTAGTCGGTCCAGTGCTGGCCGCACGCGACGACGTTCTGCACGGTGAAATAGCGGCCCTTCACCGCCAAGCCGTTGTCGCCCGCATCGTCGGGATCGAACGGATCGCATTGGCCGCCGTCGTTGGCGCGCAGCACGGCCTGGTCGTTGCGGGCCGCGAGACGGTAGGTGCGGTCGGCTTGTTCCTCGTAGATCAGCAGCGGGCGCGGCGACGGCTGGTCGCGCGTATCGACCGCGCGATGCACGACCACCAGAAAGCTGTGCCGCCCGTTGTCGAGATCGGGGCCGGCGTGCGTGATCAACGGCTGGTAGCCGGCCGGCAGTTGCGCGGCGATCGATTTCGGCAGGCTGTCGGCGCGGGCGCCGAGCGGGAGCGCGGCGAGCAGCGGGAGCAGCAGGGCAGCAAGGCGAAGAGCGCGCATGGCGGGCGGTCCGATCGAAAGGAGAAAAGGGGATCAGTCGCGCGGCGTTACAGATCGCGCCCGAGAAAGTCCGTGCCCGGCACCGGATTGAACGCGACGGGCGGCGCGGGCGTGAAGCCGAGCGACGCATACAGTTGCCGGGCGGCGACGAATTCGGGCAGCACGTCGACGCACATGCGCGCGTAACCGGCCGCCTTCGCGTCGTGCAGCAGCCGTTCGACGAGCTGGCGGCCGACGTTCAGCCCGCGCGCCTCGGGCCGTACGTACACGCGCTTCATCTCGCAGGTCGCCGCGTCGATTTCGCGGAACGCCGCGCAGCCGACCACGCGCTCGCCGCGCCACGCGAGCAGCAGCCGTCCGCGCGGCGCCGCGTATTTCCCGGGCAGCGCGGCAATTTCGGGCTCGTAGTCCTGGAATTCAAGGCTGACGGTCGGGCTCGCGACGTACTCGCGAAAGATCCCTTCGACGGCGGCGGCATCGTCGGGATAGCGGGCGGCGCGGATCTCGATCATGGGTGGCGCGTGATGACGGGAAAGAGGGCCAGCACAGCAGCGCACGGCCGCTTTCGGCGATGCGCGAAGCGTGCCAGAATCAGCGGCTCGACCGTCGGAAACGACACGCAGGCGCCGGCGCAGCGGCGTCGCTGACCAAGGAGACTTCGATGACCGCATCGGCTGCCGTACTCGCCATCCTGGCTGCGCTGTTTCTCGGCGCGATGATTCCGGGCCCGAGCTTCGTGCTGGTGGCCCGCAACTCGATCGGGCTGTCGCGCCGCGACGGGCTGGCCACCGCGCTCGGCATGGGCATCGGCGGCATCGTGTTCGGCGGCGTCGCGCTGGCCGGGCTGTACACGCTGCTGCAGGCCGTCGAATGGCTGTATGTGGGCCTCAAGGTCGCGGGCGGCGCCTACCTGATCTACATGGCGTCGAAGATCTGGCGCGGCGCCGACCGGCCGATCGCGATGGACGATCCGCAGGCGATGGCCGGCGGCAGCGCGCGCAAGTCGTTCCTGACGGGCCTCACGACCCAGCTCAGCAACCCGAAGACGGCGATCTGGTACGGCAGCATCTTCGCGGCGCTGCTCCCGCAGCATCCGCCGCTGTGGTGCTATCTCGTGCTGCCGCCGCTCGTGTTCTCGGTCGAGTTCGGCTGGTACACGCTCGTCGCGCTGTGCTTCTCGACGCGCCGGCCGCGCGAACTCTACCTGCGCGCGAAGAAGTGGGTCGACCGCATCGCGGCCGGCGCGATCACGCTGCTCGGGCTGCGGCTGATCCTGAATGCGCCGAAAGCGGGGATCTGAGCGCTGTCATTGCTGATCCGCGTCGGCGCGCGCGGCGGCGGTCATGGCCGTCGCGGGCCGTCGGCGCGAACCGGCGAGACCGGCCGGGTCGCCCGCCCGAGTACGCGTCGGCGGCCCGCCGACGCATCGCTTACCGATGGCGCGGCCGCTCGCCGGCCGCCGCCGACCGTGTTTCCCGACCGCCACCATCCCACGCCGAGCCTTGCACGACGGGCGTTCGCGTGTGTCACCCGGCGCGCCGGACGGCGCCGCTTCCCCGATTCTGGCGGTCGACCGGCCGACGACGTGTAAACTGCTGCCTTTTTTGACGGTTTGCAGCATGGTGCAAGCATCTCCGCGCCCGGCGTTGAGCGGTCCGACGCTCGTCCGGCTGCTCGCGCGCCTGGCCGATGCCGACGTCGCGGAATCCCGGCAAACGCTGTCCGACCGGCTGAGCCAGTGGCTCGGCTGGACCGACGCGATCACGCTGTCGTCCGCGCTGAATGCGAGCCCGCCGGGCGTCGCGGCCGGCGTGCGCGGCTACGACGCGGAGCGCGACTGCGCGCGCGTGCGCCACGACCTCGCGCAGGCGATCACGGCCGGCAATCGGCCGCGGATGCGGCGCCGGCCGGGCGACCTGCCGCCGCCGGCGGCCGATACGGCGGATTTCGCGGACTTCCGCCAGCGTTATCTGACCCTGCAGCAGGACATGGAAACGGCGATCGGCCAGTTGCGTGGCCGCCTGCGGGTCGCGCTCGCCGCGCGCTCGTCCGGGATGGCGCGGCTCGCGACGCTCGACACGATCATGGAGCGCGTGCTCGGCGCGCGCGAGCGCAGCCTGCTGTCGGCCGTGCCCGCGCTGCTCGGCACGCGCTTCGCGCGGTTGCGCGACGCGGAGCGGCAGGCGCTGGCCGACGCCGAATCCGCCGCTGCTGCGGCCGCCGGTTCCGATGCGCCCGATGCCGCCACTGCGGCCGATGAAGGCGCGGCGGCGGCCGACATCCCGACCGTCGCGGCGATCGTGCCCGGCGCATGGCTCGATACGTTTCGCGACGAGATGCAAAGCATCCTGCTTGCCGAACTCGAAGTCCGGTTTCAAACGGTAGACGGGCTGCTCGCGGCCCTTCGCACCTGCTAATCAACACGCTATGTCCAGAATTCGCCTTGATCTCGTTGTCTTCGTCGCCGGTCTGCTCGCTGTGGGCTGGATCGGTGCCGGCTATGTCGCGTCGAGCCCGCTGGCGGCGGCCGTCACGCTGCTGATCGGCGCGTGCTACGTCGCCGGCGCATGGGAACTGCTGCGCTACCGGCAGGCGACCGCCACGCTGTCGCACGCGGTCGCCGGCCTGACCGAGCCGCCCGCGAAGCTGGACCCGTGGCTCGACACGCTGCATCCGGGCCTGCGCGGCGCGGTGCGCGCCCGGGTCGAAGGCGCGCGCGTCGCGCTGCCGGGCCCGGCGCTCACGCCTTACCTCGTCGGCCTGCTGGTGTTGCTCGGGATGCTCGGCACGCTGCTCGGGATGGTCGTCACGCTGAAGGGCACGGGCGCCGCGCTCGAGAGCGCGACCGATCTCGATGCGATCCGCGCGTCGCTGATCGCGCCGGTGAAGGGGCTCGGGTTCGCGTTCGGCACGTCGATCGCCGGTGTGGCCACCTCGGCGATGCTCGGGCTGCTGTCCGCGCTCGTGCGCCGCGAGCGGATCGATGCGGCCCACCAGCTCGACGCGAAGATCGCGACGACGCTGCGCGTGCATTCGTCCGCGCACCAGCGCGACGAATCGTTCCGGCTGCTGCAGCGCCAGGCCGACGTGATGCCGGCGCTGGTCGACCGGCTGCAGACGATGATGACGACGCTCGAGGCGCGCAGCGTCGCGCTGCACGATCGCCAGCTCGAAAGCCAGCAGGCGTTTTTCGACCGGACCGAGCGGGCGTACGCGGGCCTGGCGTCGAACGTCGGCGACGCGCTGAAGGAGAGCGCCGCCGAAAGCGCGCGCGTGGCCGGCGCCGCGCTGCAGCCGGTCGTCGCCGCGACGATGACGGGGCTCGCGCAGGAGATGGCCGCGCTGCGCGACACCGTGACGGGCGCGGTGCAGCGTCAGCTCGACGGGCTGACGGACGGCTTCGAGAAGACCACCGGCAACGTGACGGCCGTGTGGAATCGCGCGCTCGACGAACAGCGTCGCGCGGGCGACGCCGTCGCGCAGCAGTTGCAGACGACGCTCGGCCAGTTCACCGACACGTTCGCGCAGCGTTCGTCGGATCTGCTCGATGGTGTCGCGACGCGCCTCGAATCGACCGAAGGCCGCCTGTCGGACGCGTGGCGCGACGCGCTGGCGCGCCAGGAGCAGGTCGGCGAGACGCTGGCCGGCCAGCATGCGCGCGCGCTGGGCGAAGCCGCCGCGACGTTCGAGCGCCATTCGGCCGCGACGCTCGCCGCGATGCGCGAGTCGCACGCAGGGTTGCAGACGCAACTGGCCGCGCGCGATGAAGCACGTCTGTCCGCATGGAACGATTCGCTGGCCGCGATGGCCGCGAAGCTGGGCGATGAATGGCAGCGTGCTGGCGTGCACAGCGCCGGCCGTCAGCAGGAAATCTGCGACGCCCTCGCGCAAACGACGCGCGACCTCGCGGCACAGGCATCGACATTCGAACAACGCTCGAACGATCTGCTGACGACGATCCGCGAGTCGCACACCGGCCTGCAATCGCAACTGGCCGCACGCGATGAAGCACGTCTGTCCGCATGGAACGATTCGCTGGCCGCGATGGCCGCGAAGCTGGGCGACGAATGGCAGCGTGCAGGCGTGCACAGCGCCGGCCGTCAGCAGGAAATCTGCGACGCCCTCGCGCAAACGACGCGCGACCTCGCCGCGCAGGCGTCGACGTTCGAACAACGCTCGAACGATCTGCTGACGACGATCCGCGATTCGCACACCGGTCTGCAATCGCAACTGGCTGCACGCGACGAAGCACGTCTGTCCGCATGGAGCGACTCGCTGGCCGCGATGGCCGCGAAGCTGGGCGATGAATGGCAGCGCGCAGGCGTGCACAGCGCCGGCCGCCAGCAGGAAATCTGCGACGCCCTCGCGCAAACGACGCGCGATCTCGCCGCACAGGCGTCGACGTTCGAGCAACGCTCGAACGATCTGCTGACGACGATTCGCGAATCGCACACTGGCCTGCAATCGCAACTGGCCGCGCGCGACGAAGCCCGCCTCGCCGCGTGGAACGATTCGCTCGCCGCGATGGCCGCCGCGCTGCGTGACGAATGGGCGCAGACGAGCGCGCAGGCCGCGGCGCGCCATCAGGACATCTGCGACACGCTGACCCGCACCGCGAACGACATCACCGCACAGGCGCAGGTTCACGCGAGCGACACGATCAACGAAATCGCGCGGCTCGTGCAGGCCGCGTCGGAAGCGCCGAAGGCCGCGGCCGACGTCGTCGCCGAGCTGCGTCAGCGCCTGTCCGACAGCATGGTGCGCGACACCGCGATGCTCGAGGAACGCAGCCGCCTGCTCGCGACGCTGGAGACGCTGCTCGGTGCGGTCAACCACGCGTCGACCGAACAGCGCGCCGCGATCGACGCGCTCGTCAGCACGTCGGCCGATCTGCTCGATCGCGTCGGCGCGCGCTTCAACGACACCGTCGAGGCCGAAACGCGCAAGCTCGATTCGGTGGCCGCGCAGGTCACGGCCGGCGCCGTCGAAGTGGCGAGCCTCGGCGACGCGTTCGGGATGGCCGTGCAGGTGTTCGGCGAATCGAACGACAAGCTGCTGACCCATCTGCAGCGCATCGAGGCCGCGCTCGAGAAATCGCTCGCGCGCAGCGACGAGCAGCTCGAATACTACGTCGCGCAGGCGCGCGAAGTGATCGACCTGAGCGTGATGTCGCAGAAGCAGATCGTCGAAGACCTGCAGCAGCTCGCCGGCCGGCGAGCGCCTGTCGGAGCGTAACGCATGCACGACGAAATCGACGGCGGCGCGCAATCGGCGCCGGTATGGCCCGCGTTCGCCGACCTGATGTCGGTGCTGCTCGGCGCGTTCGTGCTGATCCTCGTCGGCGTGATCGGCATGCAGCTCCAGCTCACGTCGAAGCTCGAGGAAGCGGTGCGCGCGCGCCAGCTCGAGGCGCAGCAGCGCAAGTCGCTCGAACAGGCGCTCGCCGGGCCGCTCGCGGCCGGCCGCGTGACGCTCGTGAACGGGCGCATCGGCATCAGCGGCAACGTGCTGTTCGCGCTGAACTCCGACCAGTTGCAGCCCGCGGGCCGTGATTTGCTGAAGACGCTGGCCGTACCGCTCGCCACCTATCTGAAGACCCGTGACGAGATCCTGATGGTCAGCGGCTTCGCGGACGACCAGCAGGTACACGCCGGCAACCGCCTGTTCGCGGACAACTGGGAACTGTCGGCCAAGCGCGCGTTGACGGTCACGCGCGCGCTGATCGATGCCGGCGTGCCGGCGTCGTCGGTGTTCGCGGCCGCGTTCGGTTCCGAACAGCCGGTCAGCTCGAATGCGGACGATGAAGGCCGCGCGAAGAACCGCCGCGTGGAAATCGCACCGGTGCCGCGCAAGTCGGCGTCGAACGGAGGCAACGCAAAGTGACGGACGACGCGACGCAGGTGCGCGCGACGCTCGACGCCTGGCGCGAGCAGGGCGCCGACCGGCTCGATCCCGTGCGGTTTCACCGGATCGATGCGCTCGAACGGCGCGCGGCCGTGCTCGACGGCGCGGCACGCGCGCTGCTCGACGCGCGGCTGGCGACGCTGATCGACGGGTTTGCGGCGCTCGTCGCGCGCGCCGACGACGATGCCGAAGTCACGCGCGAGACGGGGCAAGCCGCGACGAGCAGGCCCGCGCGCGGCGCGCTGGCCGCGCTCGTCGAAGGGCTCGCGCGCGATCCGCAAGCGGACCGGCGCGGGCTCGATCCCGAACTGGTCGACTACTTCCGCACGATGTGGTCGAAAGTCCGCACGGAACAGCAATACCGCCAGTCGCTCGACCAGGTGCCGCGCAACGCCGGGCCGCTTAATTCGAACAGCCTCGTGCACCGCTCGCTCGCGACGATGCGCGAGCTGTCGCCGGACTATCTGCAGCAGTTCCTGTCGTACGTCGATGCGCTCGCATGGCTCGAGGATCTCGCCGGCGGCGGCGCGCAGCCCGAGAAGGAAGCGCCGCGTGCGAAGGCGGCCAAACCGGCGAGAAAGACGACGCGCACCAAGGCGCGATAACGCGACGCCCCAGGGGGCAGGCGTGCGGGGTACTTAGCGGCCTGGCGCCGACTCGGCGATCGCCGCGCGCAGCGCGTGCAATGCGTCGACGAGCGCCGATGCGAACGGCGGATGCGCGGCGATGCCCGCCGCGTCGAGCCGGCTTCCGAGGATCGGCAGCGCGATCGAGGCGGGCTCGACGATGCGCGCCGACATCACCGACAACGTTTCGCGCAGCGCCGCGTCCGCATGCGTCGCGCGCGGCGACGCGTTCAATACCGCGACCGGCTTGTACACGACGGCCTCGCATCCCACGACCCAGTCCAGCGCATTCTTCATCACGCCCGATATGCCGTGCGCGTATTCCGGGCTCGCGATCAGCACGCCGTCGGCCGCGTTCAGGCGGTCGATCAGGTCGCGCACCGCGGCGGGCGTCGGGTATTCGGCATCGGGATTGAACAGCGGGAATGCGCCGAGACGATCGAAGCGCGCGATGCGCATGCCGTGCGGGGCAACGAGCGCGGCTGCGTCGAGGAGTGCCGCGTTGTACGACTGCGCGCGCAGGCTGCCGCACAGCGCGACGATGTCGAGCGGGCGGCCGACGTCGGTTCGGGGATCGATGGTCATCGCAGGGCGTTTCGATTGGCGGGGCGAGCCGGCGCGTCGCGCGGGCTCGGCGGATTATCGCATCGGCGTTCGCGCCGCGTCGCTCATCCCGGCCGCCTGCGCGAATTCTCCGATGCCCCAGCCGCTCCCGAGCAACAGCCGCCGCGTATGCAGTGCGCCGTGCACGTCGTCGGCAACGGTATCGCCGAGATAGCGCAGCGCGCGGCCTTCGACATCGACGAAGCCGTGCCGGTAGTGCTGCGCGAGCGCCGTCCACAACCGCGCGGCGCCGACCGACTGGCGCGCGCCGCTGATCAGGCACAGGCCCGCGTCGAGCCCCCAACGGTACAGCGTCGTCGCGAGGCCCTTGCGTTGCGCCGAGCCGCGCAGCCGCGTGTGCGGCGCGCGCAGGTAGCGGTCCGCGCGGCGCGGGATTTCGGGCAGGCGGTTGAACACCGTGTAGCCGGCGAGCTGGCGCGCGGCCAGATCCTCGACATACAGGAAGTATTCGCCGTCCGCTTCGCGATGGCGGACGACCAGGCCCGAGCGGCCGAGCGCGACGCCCGGCAGGCCGTGCAGGCGATGGCCCGGCTGGTGGAGGCGTTCATAAAGGGTGTCGAGTTCGTCGTCGATGTCGTGCTGGGAATGCTGTACGTCGATACGCATGGCGAAAGGCGCCCGTCTCGGGCGCATCGAGAAAGGAGTGCATGGCAACGGGGAAGCGGAAAGGGAAGCGGCCCCCGGGCTCGGCGAAGCGAGCCGGGGCCGCGCATCAGCTGGGGATGTGCTGGAAACCGGCGGCGATCGCGGCGAGGCCCGCGATGCAGAGTGCGAACAGGATCAGGACTTTGTGGATCACGCCTCTTTCCTCATGAATGCGCGGCGCCGGCGGGCGGCGTCGCGGAGACGGTGAGCGGCGGGCACGGCCCGCACGGCCGTCGTGCGGGACGACGGTCGGGGTCCGGCGACGGATCGTGCGCGGACGGCCAGCACCATACGCGACGCGTCGGGGGCGGGCAATCGGACTGGGGGAGAAAAGCGACGAAAAGCGGAGAATCGCGCTGTTTCGCGACAATTGGCCGCATGGGAGCGCTCAAACGTTCGGGCGATCCACGCGAAAGCGCATCGCCCAGCGCCGGAGAGCATGCGTGCAACAGTGTCGTTGCGGATGCGAAGTCCGCGACCGATCCGACACCCACGCGAGGGACCGGAGCGGCATGGCGGCCGCCCCGGCCGCTCCGTCACACCGCCTGCCGCCCGCCGAACGTCTGCCTGATCCGCGCGAACAAGCCGTGCTGCGCGATCCATTCGGCATACGCGCGATAGTCCGGATCGCGCATCAGGTGACGCTCTTCCGTCTTCGCGCGCGTGTAGTAGATCAGGTTGACCGCGACGAGCCCCGCGCAGTGCATGAGCCCGATCTGCCAGCCGAGCGGCTCGACGAACGGCACCGACACCATCCAGTACGACAGGTTCTTCGTGATGTACGCCGGGTGCTTCGTGAAGCGGTACGGGCCCGACGTGATGATCCCGCGGTTGGTGAGGTTCGAGAACCGCAGCCCGAACGAGATCGTGCACAGCGCGTAGGTCAGCAGCAGCAGGATGATCACCGTGCCCCAGATCACGCGCAGCGTCGGCGCCGACAGCAGCCAGTTGTCCCAGAACACCGACCCTTCGTAGCGGATGTAGTTGTTCGAGATCAGCGACCAGAACGGCTGGTAGCAGATCAGCGCGGCCACCCAGCCGAGTGTCGTCGGCTCGACGGTGCGCACGTGGCTGTCGAGGATGCGGAACGTGCACAGGTAGCCGACGGTGCCGAACATCAGGTCCATCGTGAACGACAGGTCGTACATGAACACGAAGGTCGCGATCGTCATCGGCGCGTGCATCGCGTTCGCGAGCGACGCGCTCAGGTGATCGGCATCCTTCGACAGGTAGACGGTCATCAGCGGCAGGAAGAACGCCTTCACGCCCCAGCCGGCCAGCATCTCGCGCACCGGCTTCCAGCTCGCGGGCTGCTCGCGGCGAAACAGGAAGCGGCCCCACAGCAGGTACGCGTCGTCGGTCTCGCGCTGGTGGCGGTCCATCCACGCGAAGTAGAACGGCGCGGCGACGATCACGTACGGCGCGAGCGAGCGCAGCAGCGACCAGAACGGCAGGTAGAACGCGCCGTGGTATTCGGGCAGCAGCCAGTAGATCGCACCGATGCCCGCGTAGATCGACGTCAGCGCGCCGAGCCGCGTCGCGACGCGCCCGAGGCCGAGCGGCCGGACGGCCTGCCGCGACAGCCCCGCGCTCGGGCGCAGGTAGACGCGCGAGATGAAGAGTTCGTGCAGCGCGATCGTGCCGATGATCGCGAGGCTCGCGATGACCGCGCGGGTGGCCGCATCGAGGGTCGGGTGGTCGCGCGTGATCCACAGCGCGAAGAGTCCGGCCGTGATGCCGAGCAGGCCGGCGCGGAACGGCGTGGCGGAACGGGGTGGGCGGTCCGGGGCAGCGACGATGCCGTCGAGCGTGGAGTTCATGATCGGATCCTCGTAGGGATGAGGGCCGGCGCCCCCGCTTGGCGGGTGACGCCGGCCGTCGGCCGGGCTGTTTATCGATGTGTGCCCGGCCATTGGCCTGTCGTTCTGGTACGTGATGCGTTAAAGCTTACTTCTTGGTGCCGGCGCCCAGCAGACCGCCGAGCAGGTTGGTCACCGGCGACAGCAGGTTGCCGGTGCCGCCTGCGGCGCCGCCGCCCGTGCTGCCGGTCAGGCCGGTCACCACCGAGCCGCTGCCGCCCGGCGTCGTCACGGTGCCGGCTGCGCCGCCGGGGCTGACCGTGCCGGTGGCGCCGGCCGAGCCGGCCGGCGTGCCCAGCGCACCCGTGAGCGTGCCGACCGGGCCGCTCGTCAGCACGCCGCCGAGCGTGCCGGACAGGTTGCCGCCCGGCGTCGTGACGGTGCCGGTGAGGCTTGCACCGAGCGGCGTCAGCGAGTTGACGAGGCCGGTGACCGGTGCGAGCAGACCGACGAGCCCTGCGCCACCGGTGCCGCTGGTCCCGCCGGTCCCGCTCGTGCCGCCCGTACCGCTGGTGCCGCCCGATCCGAGGCCGCCGAGTGCGCCCGTCACCGTCCCGAGCAGGCCGGTGATCGGCGCGAGCGGGCCGCCGCTGCTGGTGCCGCTCGTGCCGCTGGTGCCGCCCGACCCGCTCGAGCTGCCGCCGCCGAGGCCGCCCGTCAACGTGCCGAGCAGGCCCGTGATCGGGGCGAGCGGGTTGGTGCCGCCCGTGCCGCTGCTGGAGCTGCCCGCGTTGTTGTCGTGGACGAGGCCGCCGGTCGACGTCACCGTATTGCCGAGCTGCGTCACGACGCCACCGAGGCCCGTGCCGACCGGGTTGTCGGTCGCGCCGCCGACCTTCGTGCCCGCAAGCGCGAGACCGTTGCCGAGCGTGCTCAACAGGCCGTTGAGCGGGGTGCCGAGCAGCGTCACGCCGCCGAGCGTCTGCGTCGCGCCGGGCGTCGTGACGCCGCCGGTCAGCGTGTTCGTGATCGGGTTGATCACCTTGCCGAGCTGCGTTTCGAGCTGCTGGACCGGCGAGCTGTTCAGTGCCGTATTCAGCGCCGAGGCGGTCGAGTTGACCGCGGTGCCGACCGTGTTGACGAGGCTGCCGACCAGCGTCGTCGCCGGCGCGAGCGGCGACAGCGGACCGGTGCCGAGGCTCGTCACTGCATTGCCGAGGTTGTTGACCGCGCCGCCGGCGCCCGTCAGCAGGCCGGTGGTCGACGTGAGCGTCGGTCCGAGCGGGTTCGCCGACACGCCGATCGAGCCGAGGCCGGCCGCGATGCCGTTGCCGAGCGACTGCACGCCGTTGCCGAGGCTGCCGACCGCGTTGCCGACACTGGTGGCCGTCGTCGGGTTCGTGCCGGGGATCTGCACGCCGCCGATCTGGCTGCCACCGTTGACGACCGTCGTGCCGAGCGCCGTCACGAGGTTGCCGGATTTCTGGAGGACGTTGCCGAGCGGGGTGACGCCGGTGCCGGACGTGCCTGAGGTGCCGGACGTGCCTGAGGTACCGGAAGTGCCCGACGTGCCGGACGTACCCGAGGTGCCGGAGGTGCCCGAGGTGCCGGAGGTGCCCGAAGTACCGGAGGTGCCCGAGGTACCGGAGGTGCCCGAAGTACCGGAGGTGCCCGAAGTACCGGAGGTGCCCGAGGTACCGGAAGTGCCCGAAGTACCGGAGGTGCCCGAGGTACCGGAAGTGCCCGAGGTACCGGAAGTGCCCGAAGTACCGGAGGTGCCCGAAGTACCGGAGGTGCCCGAGGTGCCGGAAGTGCCCGAGGTGCCAGAAGTGCCCGAGGTGCCGGAAGTACCCGAGGTACCGGAAGTACCCGACGTACCGGAAGTACCCGACGTACCGGAAGTACCCGACGTACCGGAAGTACCCGAGGTACCGGAAGTACCCGAGGTGCCGGAAGTACCCGAGGTACCGGAAGTACCCGACGTACCGGAAGTGCCCGACGTACCGGAAGTGCCCGAGGTGCCGGAAGTACCCGAGGTGCCGGAAGTACCCGACGTACCGGAGGTGCCCGACGTACCGGAAGTGCCCGAGGTGCCGGAAGTACCCGAGGTGCCAGAAGTGCCCGAGGTACCGGAAGTACCCGAGGTGCCGGAGGTGCCCGAAGTACCGGAAGTGCCCGACGTACCGGAAGTGCCCGACGTACCGGAAGTGCCCGACGTACCGGAAGTACCCGAGGTGCCGGAAGTACCCGAGGTGCCGGAAGTACCCGAGCTGCCGGAAGTACCCGAGGTACCGGAAGTCCCCGACGACCCCGAAGTCCCCGAACTACCGCCACCCGAAGTCCCCGACGAACCGCCGCCCGACGTACCCGAAGTCCCCGACGTGCCGCTCGTCCCGGACGTGCTCGGCTTGATCGTCGGCGGGGTCGTCGGTCCATCGACCGAGCCGCAACCGTACAGCGCGAGCAGTGACGAGACGGCCATCGTTACCGTCGTCTTCTTGAAGAGATTCTGCATGTTGGCCTCGACATTGGAAGTGTGTCCAGGCCTTCTCTGCAAATTCCGCGCCACGACATGTTTGGCGAAACGGTGTCGCAATTTGTTGCGGAAATCGGGACTATCGACGCGATTTAAACGGAGGAAAGGCGGTTTCGCGCGACAGGCACGTGCGGTGCGCGAACGTCGCGGCTGCGATGTTCCCGTAAGGCGCCGTAACGCGCGGCAGGATGTTACGTAGCGTCCGGCCGCCGGTGACGCGAACGGCCGCGAACCGAGCGCCGCATCTTTGACGAAACGCGCGGTCGCGCTGAACATGGCGCGACATCCCCGGCCGCCGGCAGCGCGACAGCGGCCACGACTCCAACCACCAGGACACCGACATGAGCGAACAGGACAGGGAATACGGCAAGGCGCGGCGGATCGACGTGATGGGCGAGGCGTTCGTCGAGCGCGCGATGCGCGACCTCGACGGATTTTCGCGTCCGCTGCAGAACTGGCTGAACGAACATGCGTGGGGCAGCACGTGGCAGCGGGGCGGGATCGACCTGAAGACGCGCAGCCTGTGCACGTGCGCGATGCTGGCGGCGCTCGGCCGCGGCACGGAGTTGAAGGGGCATATTCGCGGCGCGCTCAACAACGGCGCGAGCCTCGTCGAGATCCGCGAGGTCTTGCTGCACAGCGCGCTGTACGCAGGGGCGCCGGCCGCGGTCGAGGCGTTTCGCAGCGCGCGCGAGGTGCTGTCGGATCTCGGACTGTCGATACCCGACGACGAAGCCTGATTCCGTCGCGGCGCCGGCTGCCCGGCGGCGGGAGCGGGGAAGCAGGATCAGGCGCCGCTTCGCTGCCGCGATCTACGCGATGCGTACCGTCTGCGTGGCCGTGTCGGCCGGCGCGGTGGCGACTTCGAGCAGCCAGTCGGCCGTCGCGTCGGGAATCGTGACCGGCAGCATGTGGCCGCCCTCGACGACCTTCAGCCGCACGCGCGCCGATTTCTTCGCGAGCGCGTCGCCGTGCTCGCGCCAGTTCAGGATCGGATCGGCGCGACCGTACAGCACGTCGACCGGCAGCGCGAGTTCCGGATAGCGACGCTCCATCGCGGGCAGGTCGACGGGCGCCGACAGCAGGTCCGTCGCCGTCGCGTAGAACACGTGCGGGCGCATCCCGAGCAGGCCGCCGCCCTTGACCGGGAAGTCGCGCGGCACGTCTTCCGGCGCGAACACCTGGCGCACGGCCTGGCGGCCCGTCAGGATCGTCAGCGGAATCGCGAAGGTCCACGACACGAAACGGCGCACGAGCGGCGACGGCAGCGTCAGCGGCTTGAACGGCGCGGGCGGCTCGGTCTGCTCGTGCGACAGCGGCGCGATCAGCGCGAGCCGGCTCACGCGGTCCGCATGGTTGAGGCCGACCGCGAGCGCGATCGCGCCGCCGAGCGAGTGGCCGACCAGCACGGGCTTGTCGAGCTTCAGCGCGTCGATGAATGCGGCGACCGTACGGGCCTGCGCGAACACGTTCGCCTGCGACGCCGCGCCGCGCAGCGACCGGCCGGCGCCCGGGCGATCGAGCAGGATCACGCGATGCTGCTGGGCGAGCCGCGTGAGCGGCAGGTACGCGAAATTGCGCCATTGCCCCGCGAGCCCGTGGACGAACACGATCGGCGGGCCGTTGCCGTATTCGACGTAGTGGATGCGGTCGCCGCCGATGTCGACGAAGCGGCCTTCGGGCGGAAACGCGCGGGTCACGCGCCGGGCCACGTAAGCGGAAAACAGCGCGAGCGCGGCGAGCACCGCGACGACGCCGAGCAGCACGTTCTGGATCAGATGGAGCGTAGGAGTCATGTCGGCCTCAGCGGGTTTCGAGTGCGGGTTCGGCGGCCGGCGCGGTGGCCGCCGGGTCGGTCGTGGCGCGGCGCTCGAAATGCATCGCGGAATCGGCGAGCGCGCTGAACTTCAGCGACGCGAGATCGAGCACGTAGTTCTGGTGGAATTTCCATGGCTTGCGGTGCCCCTGCTTCGGCAGGATGCCGGCCGCGCGCTGGATGTAGCCCGAGCTCAGGTTGACGGCCGGCACGTCGCCGAGATCGCCCGCGCCGAGCCGCGGCACGCACGTGTCGTACCCGTTCGCGCGCATGTGGTTGAGCAGCCGGCACACGTAGCGCGCGATCAGCTCGGCCTTCAGCGTCCACGACGCATTCGTGTAACCGAACGACGACGCGAGGTTCGGCACGTCGCTGTACATCATGCCCTTGTACGACACCGTCTCCGGCAAATCGACCACGCGGCCGTCGACCGTCACGCGCGCACCGCCGAGCATCTTCACCTTCAGCCCGGTCGCGGTGACGATCACGTCCGCGTCGAGCTGCTGGCCGCTCTTCAGCTGGAGGCCGGTCGGCGTGAAGCGCTCGATCTCGTCGGTGACGATCGATGCGCGGCCCGCGCGGATCGCCTTGAACAGGTCGCCATTCGGCACGAGGCACACGCGCTGGTCCCACGGCATGTAGCGCGGCGTCAGGTGCTTCGCGACGTCGAAGTCGGGGCCGAGCTGCCTGCTGGCCGCGCGGATGATGAATTGCTTCGTCCGGTCGGGCTTGCGGCGCGACACGTTGTACAGGTACATCGTCAGCAGGACGTTCTTCACGCGTACGAGCCGGTGCGCGAGCCGCGACGGCAGCACGCGGCGCAGCGCGTTCGCGATCTTGTCGCGCGCGGGCAGCGACACGATGTAGGTCGGCGAGCGCTGCAGCATCGTCACGTGCTGCGCGTCGGCCGCCATCGACGGCACGAGCGTGACGGCCGTCGCGCCGCTGCCGATCACGACCACGCGCCGGTTCGCGTACGACAGATCCTTCGGCCAGTGCTGCGGATGCACGAGCTTGCCCTCGAACGTGTCCATGCCGGCCCAGTCGGGCAGGTAGCCGGCGTCGTAGTCGTAGTAGCCACTGCACATGAACAGGAAGCGGCAGGTGTAGACGAGCGTGTCGGTCGCGCCGTCCTGCGTGCGCTCGATGCGTACCGTCCAGCGCGCACGATTCGAATCCCAGTCGGCCGCGACGACCTTCTGGCCGTAGCGGATCGTCTTGTCGATGCCGTAGGTGCGCGCGGTGTCGCGGATGTAGTCGAGGATCGTCTGTCCGTCGGAGATCGCCTTGTCGCTGTGCCACGGGCGGAAGCTGTAGCCGAGCGTGAACATGTCGGAATCCGAACGAACGCCCGGATAGCGGAACAGGTCCCAGGTGCCGCCGATCGCGTCGCGCGCCTCGACGATCGCCACGCTCGCATGCGGGCAGCGCTGCTTCAGGTGATACGCGGCGCCGATGCCGGACAGGCCGGCTCCGACGATCAGCACGTCGAGGTCGCGGTTGTCGCCGCTGTCGCGGCGGGCGCCGGGGGCGGGCGGCGCATCGCGCCGGTCGGTCGTCGTCGAGGTCATGCGGGGTCCTTGGTCGGCGTGATCGGGCGCGCGGCCGGGGCGGGCGCGCGTTCGAGATTGCGTGCGCGGGCGCGGCGCACGTGGCGCAGCACCAGCCACTGGTAACCGGCGCCGAGCAGGCGCGCGATCCGGTCGAGCCGGCGCGCGTCGGCGCCGACCAGCACGCGGCGCGCATTGCGCTCGACGCCCGCGAGGATCTGCCGCGCGGCCTCGTCGGCCGTCGTCGCATTGATCAGGCGGTTCGCCTGGCGGCGATGGGTCGCTTCGTCCTGGCCCGTCAGCGCGTGGATGCTGGTATCGACGCGGCTCGCGTCGACGATGCCCGTCGCGACGCCGCCCGGATGCACGCAGGTCGCGCTCACCGGCGCGCCGTCGAGTTCGAGTTCCATCCGCAGCGCCTCGGTGAAGCCGCGCACCGCGAACTTGGTCGCGTTGTACGCGCTTTGCGTCGGCATCGCGACGAGCCCGAACAGGCTCGACGTGTTGACGACGTGGCCGTCGCCCGACGCGCGCAGATGCGGCAGGAACGCCTGCGTGCCGTGCACGACGCCCCAGAAATTGATGCCGACGATCCATTCGAGATCGGCGAGACGCGCGGTTTCGGCGCTGGCGGCGAGCGACACGCCCGCGTTGTTGAAGATCAGGTTGACCTTGCCGTGCTCGGCGCGAACGAAATCGGCCCACGCGAACACCGCGTCGCGATCGGCGACGTCGAGCCGGCGCTTGCTCACACGCACGCCGTGCTGCGCACAGAGGGCCGCCGTGCCGGCGAGCCCGGTTTCGCTGACGTCGGCGAGCGCGACCGCGCAGCCGCGCCGCGCCAGTTCGACCGCGAGGCTGCGGCCCATGCCCGAACCGGCGCCCGTGATCGCGGCGACCTTGCCGGAAAATCCCTTCATCCGTCGTTCCTCCCGTTCCGCTTGCGCTGCACCGGCGGCGCGTCTATTGTGGTGTTGTGTGTCACCACTTTAGTTTTCGGGTGTCCTGATGTCAAATAGCGGAATGGAGAAAGCACTCGAAACGGAAAAAAGGGGCCGGTCGTACGGCGGCGTGGCGCCCGAGGTACGGGCCGCCGAGCGGCGCGACGCGTTGATTCGCGCGGCGACGCGCGTGTTCGGCACGGTGGGTTTTCGCAAGGCGACCGTGCGGTCGATCTGCCAGGAAGCGAAGCTGAACGATCGCTACTTCTATGCGGCGTTCGACAGCACCGAGGATCTGTTGCGCTGCACCTACCTGCATCACGCGCAGCAACTGCATGACGCGGTCGCGCAGGCGGTCGCCGCGCGCGGCGGCGAACTGCGCGAGCGCGTCGACGCGGGGCTCGCCGCGTTCTTCGCGTTTCTGCGCGACCCGTGCGCGGCGCGCGTGCTGCTGCTCGAGGTGATGGGCGTGAGCGCGGACACCGACATGACGTATCAGCGCATGCTGATCGACTTCGGCAAGCTGATCATGGCGATCGGCGCGCCGCGCGAGGCCGTGACGCCGGCGGAGCGCACCGAGCAGCGGCTGATCGGGCTCGCGCTGGTGGGCGCGATGACGAACGTCGGCGCGGCGTGGCTGCTGACCGACTATCGCGATCCGGAGGCGCAGATGATCTCCAGTTGCAGGAAGGTGCTGCTGGGGACGTTGCAGGCGGCGTAGATTCGCGGGGACGGGGCCGTTCGCCGCGCACATCAATGGTGGTCGATGAATAACAAGGAAATCATGCAGGCACGCAACCGATGGGGGCGCCGCGTGACGTCGGCGGGGATGGCCGTTTCCGTCCTGATGCTGACGGGCTGCGGCTGCTGGCCGTTTAGCGAGACCACGCGCTATGAAACCGAGTGGAAATCGCAAACGGTCGGGGCGCTGTTCAGGGATGCGGACCGGACAGGCGATGTCTGTCGCGACGCCCTCTATACGCAGCACCTCAAGGACGCGGTATCGGCCTGCAAGGACGGGGCGTATGAAAAAATCCGCAATCGCATCAGCGGCGAGCCCGTCAGGCTGTCGCTCGCGAAGGCGACCTGTGCGGAAGCGCAAGCCCAGCTGGACCAGGGCATCCCCGCCAATATCCAGGACCGGATCTTCAATCTGAACCCGTTCCCCGACGAATTTACTGCCTGCATGAGCGAAAAGGGATTCAAGCGCGAAGAAGTCGAAAAAAAGGCGTGCTACGTGAAGTTCATGTGACAGGCGAGCGACCGGTCAGCCGTTCGCGCGTTTCGGCCGACCGGGGCGTGCGCGCGGCGTTGCAGGCGTCTCCCCGAGCCTCGCCTTCATCGCATCGATGAACGCTCGCACCTTCGGCGAAGGCAGCCGCGTCGACGGATACACCGCGTGAATCCCGGCCGGCGCCGTACGCCAGCCCGGCAACAGCCGCACGAGCCGGCCGGCGGCGACGTCGTCCGCGGTCGAGAAATCCGTCAGCAGCCCGAAGCCGCCGCCCGCGAGCACGATCGCGCGGCACGCGGTCGCGGTGTTCGACACGACCGGCGCGACGCAGCGCACCGATGCGTGGCCGCCGCGCGCATCGTCGAGGTCGAGCGTATGCGGGCGCGGCAGCGACGACAACATCACGAAGGGCAGCGCGGCGAGCGCATCGGGGTCGCGCGGCAGTCCGTGCCGCGCGACGAACGCCGGGCTCGCGACCAGCCATTTCTCGTAGGTGCCGAGCTGCACCGCGCGATAGTTGGAATCGGCGAGGCGGCCGATGCGGACCGCGACGTCGAGGTTGTCCGCGACGAGATCGATCACGCGGTCGTTCGCGACGAGTTCGACATCGAGCCCCGGATGCCGGTCGCGCAGCGCGACGACGGCGGGCGCGACGACCAGCGCGCCGTAGTCGATCGGCACGCTCACGCGCAGCGTGCCGCGCAGCGGCCCGGCGTCGGACGACACCGCGTCGAGCGCGGCTTCGGTGGCGCGCACGATGTCGCGGCACGCGTCGTAGAACACGCGTCCGGCATCGGTCACGCTCAGCCGCCGCGTCGTGCGCACCAGCAGGTTCGCGCCGACCTCGGATTCGAGGCGCTGCATGTGCGTGCTGACGACCGTCTTCGCGAGGCCGAGCCGCTCGGCCGCGGCCGTCAGCGAGCCGGCCTCGACCACCGCGACGAAGATCGCCAGCCGGTTCAGGTTCACGTCGCGCAGATCGGCCATCGTCGATTGTCCTATGAAAGCGGAGAATGTTTCCACGATTATCCGTCTTCTGGCGACGAACGGCGAGCGCTACGCTGGAGCCGTTCGTCGCCGATCCCCGGCGGCGCGAGATTCCGGAGTGTTTCCATGTCTGCCGCCAGCAAGCCTGCCTCGCCGATTCGCGTCTATTCGTTCCTGTTGTCCGGCCACGCGCACCGCGTCCGGTTGTTCCTGTCGCTGCTCGGGTTGCCGTCGAAGACCATCGACGTCGATCTGGCGGCCGGCGCGCAGCGCGAACCGGCGTTTCTCGCATTGAATCCGCTCGGGCAGGTGCCGGTGATCGACGACGGCGGCACCGTGATCGCCGATTCGAACGCGATCCTCGTGTACCTCGCGAAGCGCTACGGCGATGCGCACTGGCTGCCGGACGACCCGGTCGGCGCGGCCGTCGTGCAGCGCTGGCTGTCGTACGCGGCCGGCCCGATCGCATCGGGTCCGGCTGCCGCGCGGCTCGTGACCGTGTTCGGCGCGCCGCTCGACCCGGAAGCGGCCAAGCGCACGGCCGCGAAGGTGCTCGACGTGATCGATCGCGAACTGGCCGGCAAGCCGTTCGCGGCCGGCGCGCAACCGACGATCGCGGACATTGCCGCGTACACGTACATCGCGCACGCACCGGAAGGCGGCGTGTCGCTCGAACCGTATCCGCAGGTGCGCGCATGGCTCGCCCGAATCGAGGCGTTGCCGGGCTTCGTCGCGATGCCGACGACCCGCGCGGGCCTGCTCGCCGCCTGACGCCTCTGCCACCGCGCCTGTTCAGGAGAATGCGATGAATGCGCCGACCGCCGTCGTCCCGGGTTGGGAACTCGATACCGCGCCGTTTCATGCGGGCGAGCTTGCCGTGCAGCAGCGCGCAGGCGTGACGGACGCGGCGAGCGCGGCCGGCCGGCGCGGGATCCGGCGTTTCATGCCGGACCAGCACCGGACGTTTTTCGCGCAACTGCCGTTCTTCGTGCTCGGCGGCGTCGACGCGCACGGCCAGCCGTGGGCGACGCTGCGAGCCGGCGCGCCGGGGTTCGTCACGTCGCCGGACCCACGCACGCTGCGCATCGCGGCGCGTGCGCTGCCGGGCGATCCGCTGGCCGGCGCGTGGCACGTTGGCGCGCCGCTCGGCGGGCTCGGGATCGAATTCGATACGCGTCGCCGCAATCGCGTGAACGGCGTCGTGCGCGCGGTCGACGGCGATGCGCTGACGATCGCGGTCGAGCAGAGCTTCGGCAATTGCGCGAAGTACATCCAGGGCCGCAAGCCGATCTTCGTCGCGCGGGACGTCGACGCGTCCGTCGCGCCGGACGTGTCGGATGCGCTGGGCGACGCGGATCGCGCGCTGCTCGCGCAGGCCGATACGTTCTTCGTCGCGAGCGCGAACACGTCCGCGGGGGCGGGCGCGGCGCGTGGCGCGGACGTGTCGCATCGCGGCGGGATGCCGGGCTTCGTGCGCGTCGACGACGCGCGCACGCTGACGACGCCCGATTTCAGCGGCAACCGGTTCTTCAACACGCTCGGCAACCTGCAGCACGATCCGCGCGCGGGGTTGCTGTTCGTCGATTTCGACAGCGGCGATCTGCTGTATGTCGCCGCGCACGCGGAGATCGTGTGGGACGGGCCCGTCGTCGCGTCGTTCGACGGCGCGCAGCGCGTGGTGCGCTTTCATGTGCGGGAAGTGCGGCGCATGCGGGCGGTGCTGCCGTTCCGGTGGTCGGCGGTCGAGCGCGCGCCGCAGTTCGCGGCGATGGCGATGGCGTCGAGCGGGGCGGCGGCAACGGCCGGGGAGGTGCCGTCCGCGGCCGCGCCGGCATCGGCGCCCGCATGGCGGTCGCTGCGGATCGCGAAGATCGTCGACGAAGCGCGTGCGATCCGGTCGTTTCATTTCGAGCCGGCGGACGGCGGCGCATTGCCTGCGTACGAAGCCGGCCAGCATCTGACGTTGCGCATCCCGCTGCCGGACAGCGACGCGCCAGCGATTCGCAGCTACACGCTGTCCGATGCGCCGGGCGGCGCGCATTACCGGATCACCGTGAAGCGCGAAGGGCGCGTATCGGCATGGCTGCACGATCACGCACAGGCCGGCATGACGCTCGACGCGCAGATGCCGCGCGGCCGCTTCACGTTCGATGTCGCGAGTCCGCGGCCGGCCGTGCTCGTGTCGGCCGGCATCGGCATCACGCCGATGGTCGCGATGCTGCGCCGGGCACTGGCCGATGGCACGCCGTCGCGCCGCGTCGTGTTCGTGCATGGCGCACGCGAAGCGGCCGACCGGCCGTTCGCGGCGGAACTGGCGCGCAGCGCGGCCGCCGATGCACGCGTGTCGCTTCACTGGTTCGACAGTCATCCTCACGAAGGCTCGGCCGCGCGGGGCGGCCGGATCGACATCGGGAAACTGAAGCGGCTGTTGTCGTTCGACGACTACGACTTCTACCTGTGCGGGCCGTCGGCGTTCATGCGCGACCTGTACGACGGGCTGCGCGCGCTGAACGTGCCGGACGAACGCATCCGCTTCGAGGCGTTCGGGCCGTCGAGCGTGTCGCGCAGTGCGACCCGCGAGGCTGCCGCGCCCGCGGCGGCAAGCGTGCCGGTCGTGTTCCGGCGCACGGGGCGCGAAGCTGCATGGACGCCCGCCGACGGCACGCTGCTCGAATTCGCGGAAGGGCAGCGCGTGGCCGTGCCGGCCGAATGCCGCTCGGGTTCGTGCGGCACGTGCGCGACGCGCGTGCTGTCCGGCGCGATCGACTACGCGCAAACGCCCGATGCGCCGGTCGAACCAGGCTGCGCGCTGCTGTGCGTCGCGCGGCCCGCGCAAGGCGCGACGGCGCCGCTCGTGCTGGATTGCTGACGCACCTGCGACATGCGGCCGCGGAGGGCCTGCTGCGCAAAAAGCGTGCGCAACTGCTTCTTTTTTCGGATGCCGTCCGGATCGACGATAGCGTCAACCGATTCGATAAAGGAGCCCATCATGAAACTGCTCGGCATGGTCCGCCTGGTCCTGTGGAGTTTCTTCGGCGTGCGCAACAGCAAGGCGCACGCGACCGACCTCGCGAACGCCAACTTCACGCTGCTCCCGTTCGTGGCGATCCTGCTTGCGCTGCTGGTCGGCGCGGTGATTTACGGCGTCGTGCATCTGGTCGTCGATCCGACCGTGACGATGCAGGGTTTCTGAGCGAGCGGCCGGTGAGCCGGTAGCGTGCCGCCATTGCCGCTCCGGTTCGAGGTCGCCTGATCGGCGCACGATCGCGCCGATGTCAGTGGCCGGTACGGCACCACCGGCATCGCGGCCACATCGCGACCACATCGCCACCGTCGTCGCACCGCCCGAACCGCCTGTCCCTGTTCCCGCCTTCCCCGTTTCCCGTTCCGCCCGATTCCGCGGCCCTTCGCCGCGCCCGGGGTAAAATGCGCGCCACGCCGCGATGTCGCGCGCCGGGCAGGCCGCCGTTCCGATGAACGGCCGGCGTGAGTGCCCGCCGCCCGCACCGGGGCGTTCGAAGCGTCCCCCGCATGACACGACCGCGCGAGGCAGCCGGCCGGCCGACAGGCATCCGACGAACCCGTCGGCCGCTGCGTCGGTTCCCGGCGCGTCATCCGAATCCGATGTCCCATCCTGCGTTGTTCCGACCGGTCGGCCCGCCTGCGTGCCGCAAGGTCCGGTTCGTCTGATGAATATCGTGTCGACGCACGTGTCCGGCGGCATTCGCGGGCGCACGCTTCGCAGCTTCGTAACGGGTTTCGACAGATCGAGTGGCGAGTTTCCATCCAGAACAATGACGGTGAATAGAACAACAGCGGCGCCCGCACGGCGGCGGCGCGCGAAGGTCGAGCTCGGTGTCGGTCTCGGCGTCACGCTTTTCGCGGCGCAGGCGGCCGCGGCCCAGGGCGACACGCCCGCGCCGGGCGCCGACGCGGCGGGCAACGCGACGCTGCCCGCGATCACGGTGAGCGGCGAGCGCGGCCACCCGCTGCGCGCGCGCGAAGCGTCGGTCGCGGGGCTCGACGACGCGCCGCTGCGCGACACGCCGGCGTCGGTGAACGTGATCACGCGCGCGCTGATCGACGACCAGCAGGCAAAGCGGCTGAGCGACGTCGTACGCAACGATGCGTCGGTCGTCAACGACTATGCGCCGGTTGGCTATTTCGAAGGTTTCGCGATCCGCGGTTTTCCGGTCGATCTCGCGAGCGCGATCCGGATCGACGGGCTGACGGTGTCCGGCGAGCAGAACGTGCCGCTCGAGAACAAGGAGCGCGTCGAGATCCTGAAGGGCCTCGCGGGCATCGACAGCGGCGTCGTCGCGCCGGGCGGCGTGATCAACTTCGTGACCAAGCGCTCCGCGAACGTGGCGAGCGTGACGGGCGGCGTCGACAGCCGCGGCTCGACGTCGGCGGCCGTCGATCTCGGCCGGCGCTTCGGCCCCGACCATCAGTTCGGGTTCCGGATCAATGCGGCGAAGGAGAACATGCACTCCTATATCGACGGCACGAACGGGCGACGCACGTTCGGCTCGATCGCCGCCGACTGGGACATCAGCCCGCGCGCGAGCCTGCAGCTCAATGCCGAATTCCAGCAATGGATCCAGCGTTCCGCGCCGGGTTACCAGTTGCTCGGCGGCACCGTCGTGCCGTCGGTCAAGACGACGTCGAAGGCGCTCGGCACGCAGCCGTGGGCGAAGCCGGTGACGACCGATGCGCTGAACCTGAATGCGCGTTTCGACTACCAGTTCAACGACGACTGGAAGGCCTATATCGCCGCGGGCCGCAGCCGCACGATGATCGACGACAACAGCGCGTTCGCGTACGGCTGTTCGTATGCGGCAAGCTGCGCGGCCGGCGCGACGTCGCCGTTCTTCTTCGGCGCGAACGGCGACTACGACGTGTACGACTTCCGCAGCCCCGGCGAATACCGGCGCAACGACGATCTGCGCGCGGTCACGACCGGCAAGTTCGCGACGGGGCCGCTGCGGCACGAGCTGACGCTCGGCGTGAGCGTGCAGCGCCGCGTCGTGCACATGGCCGACGCCGTGTACGACTACGTCGGCAGCGAGAACGTCTACGGGCCCGACCTGACCTTTTCGCCGTCGCCGAATTCGCCCGGGCCGTCGTACCCGCGCCTCGACGCGTGGCAGTACGGCGTGTTCGGGCTCGATCGCATCAGCATCGGCGAACACTGGCAGGTGCTCGCGGGCGGCAAGGAAGTGCTGCTGCGGCAGCGCAGCTGGAGCAGCCTCGACGGCGAGACGACGCATACCGACCGCTCGGTGTTCCTGCCGCAGGTCGCGCTCGTCTACAAGCCGGTGAACGTGCTGTCGCTGTATGCGTCGTACAGCAAGGCGCTGTCGCTCGGCGATCAGGCGCCGGTGCGCGCGACCAACGCGTATGCGTTCCTGCCGCCCGTCGAATCGCACCAGTTCGAGGTCGGCGCGAAATACGACTGGCTCGACCGGCTGAGCCTCACGGCCGCCGTGTTCTCGATCAGCAAGCCGTTCCAGTTCGCCGACCCGGATGCGTCGGGCACGTCCTACACGTTCGTGCAGCGCGGCACGCAGCGGCACCAGGGGATCGAACTCGGCGCGGCCGGGCGCGTGACCGAGCGCTTGGGGTTGACGGCCAGCGTCGCGGCGATTCGCGCCCGCGCGGTCGATTCGGGCTCGCCTGCCTACGAAGGGCACCAGATCATCAACGTGCCCGCGCTGCGCGCGTCGCTGTATGCGGACTACGCGGTACCGGGCGTCGCGGGCCTGAACGTGCTCGGCGGCGTGGAATACAGCGCGGCGCGCAACGCGAACGAGGAAGGCACCGCGCGCGTGCCGTCGTGGTTCGTGTTCAATCTCGGCGCGCGTTATACGACGAAGATCGGAGGCCATCGCACGGTGTTGCGCGTGTCGGTGGACAATCTGTTCAACAAGTTCTACTGGCGCGACGCAGGCGAGCAGCAGGGCGATGCGTACCTGTTCCCGGGTGCGCCGCGCACCGCGCGCGTATCGTTGACCTATGATTTCTGACCGACCGGCATCGGCCGCGTGACGCGCGGCCCCGGCAGCCCACCAGGAGAGCCCAGACGATGTCCCCACTCGAAATCGCCGGCGTGATCGTCAGCGCGCTCGCGATCTGGCTGACCGCGAAGCGGCGCATGCTGTGCTGGCCGGTCGGCCTCGCGTCGGTCGCGCTGTACGGCTGGATCTTCTTCGACGCGAAGCTGTACTCGGACATGTTGCTGCAGGGTGCGTTCGCGGTGCTGCAGGTGTACGGCTGGCAGCGCTGGCTCGCGCAGCGCGCGAGCGAGGCCGACGGCGAGGCGGCGCCAGCCGGCGATGTCGCGCCCGTCACCGGCGTACGGCCGCTCAGGATGCTGCCCGACCTGGTCGCGGCGGTCATCGGCAGCGCGTTGCTCGGCGGGATGATGGCGCGCTGGACCGATGCGGCGCTGCCGTTCGTCGATGCGTCGCTGACCGCGTTCAGCCTCGTCGCGCAATACTGGACCGCGCGGCGCTACATCGCGTCGTGGGGGCTGTGGATCGTCGTGAACGTCGTCTACGTCGGGATGTTCGTGTTCAAGGAGCTGTATCTGACGGCCGGACTCTATGCGCTGTTCATCGGGCTGGCGGTGGTCGGCTGGCGCGACTGGAGCCGCACGGCCGCCGCATTGCGAGCAGCCGCGGGCGGCCCGCGCGCATCGGGCGGCGGCGCCCGCTGATTCACGCACGGATTCAACTACGGAGCAACGTCGGTCATGTCATTCCCCCTCGAGCCGGACGGCCCCCTGCCGCGTGACGTCGCACCGCCGCAATTCGGCGTGGACGGCGAGCAGGCCGAACGCGACTGGCCGCTGATGACGCACGACGAGGTGGCGGCCGTGCTCGCGCGGATCGACGGCGCGGGCGAGCCGGTGCGGCTGACGTGGCACAGCCCACGGCAGTTCGCGGCAGCGGTGCTGGTGCGGATGGCGGACGGGCGCGGGTTGTTCGTCAAGCGACATCATGCGAGCCTGCGCGATGTCGCGGGGCTGGAGGAAGAGCATCGCTTCATCGCGCATCTGCGCGAGCGCGGGATGCCGGTGGTGGACGTGCTGGCCGATCGCAATGGTGCGACCGCGTTCGCGTCGGGCGAATGGACATACGAGGTGCATGTTCTCGCGCCCGGCGTCGATCCGTATCGCGGCGTGATGTCGTGGCAGCCGTTCACGCATCCTTCGCATGCGTACGCGGCCGGCCGCGCGCTGGCCGAGCTGCATCGCGCGTCGGCCGGCTACGATGCGCCCGCACGGCCCGTGCGCACGCTGCTGTCGAGTTTTCGCGTGCTGTCGTCCGCCGATCTGGCGGGCGCGCTCGAACGCTGGGTCGACGCGCAGCCGTTGCTGGTGCGCGCGCTGGGCGCGCGCGACTGGCGTGGCGACGTGGCCGATGCGATCGGCCCGTATCACGCGCGCCTCGTGCCGCTGCTGCCCGCGTTGCCGCCGCTGTGGACGCACGGCGACTGGCATGCGTCGAACCTGCTGTGGACCGATGCGGGGCCCGGCGCGCAGGTGCGCACCGTGCTCGATTTCGGCCTGTCGGACCGCACCTGCGCGGTGATGGATCTCGCGCTCGCGATCGAGCGCAATACCGTCGACTGGATGGCGCCGGCCGATGCGCGGCGCGTCGAATACGACCAGATCGACGCGCTGCTCGACGGCTACGAATCGCTCGAACCGCTAAGCGACGACGCGTATGCGGCGCTGGTCGCGTTGTTGCCGATCGTGCATACGGAGTTCGCGCTGTCGGAAGTCGCGTATTTCGGCTGCATCATCGACGCGCCGGCGATCGTCGACATCGCGTACGACGGCTACCTGATCGGGCACGCGCGCTGGTTCGGCGAACGCGACGGGCGGCAACTGCTCGACTGGCTCGTGCGGCGACGGCGGGGGAAGCAGCGCATCACCTGATTCACGTGCGGGGCGTGCGGCCTGCGCGTGCCGCATTCCCGAACCTCCGCATGCTGTCGTGCGGCCATCGCGCCGCGCGCTCACGGAATTTTCCCGTCATCCACGGGGGACACCGTTCCCGCGGGGCGTCGCACGCGTGCGTGCTGCCGCGCCCCACATGACGGAAATATCATCTTCGCCTCATGTTCGCACTGCGGCTGGTCCGTAGCATCGGTCGCAAACCGTTACCGCAGAACCGAACATGCTCAAGCCCTACCTCGCCGTGGCCATCGTTTTCGCGATGGCCGCGACGGCTCATGCGCAGCCATCGCTGTCGCCGGGGCCGTCCCCGGCTGCCGCCGCCGCGCCGATCGGCGCACCGCCGTCCGATGCGCTTCCTGCGTCGTCGTTGACGTTGTCCGACGCGCTCGCGGTCGCGGCCCGGAACAATCCGGCGCTGCGCGGCGCACGCGCGGATGTCGATGCATCGGCCGGCGCGCTGATGCAGGCCGGCGCGCGGCCGAACCCCGAAGTGTCGTTCCTGCAGGAAGGCTTCAGTCGCGCCGAACGCACGTCCACCGCGCTGATCAACCAGACCATCGAGCTGGGCGGCAAGCGCCGCGCGCGGCTCGACGTCGCGTCATACGGCCGGGAGGCGGCCAGCGCGTCGCTCGATGAGCAGGGCGCCGCCGTGCGCGCCGACGTGATCGCTGCGTTCTACGGGCTGCTCGCCGCGCAGCGCCAGCTTCAGGTGACCGAGGAGTCGGCCGCGATCGCCGCGCGTTCGGCGGACCTCGCGGGGCGCCGCGCGCAGGCCGGCAAGGTGTCGCCGGTCGAGGCGACCAAGGCGCAGGTCGCGGCGGCCGGCGTGCAGATCGAAGTCGTGACCGCGCGCGGCCGTGTCGAGGTCGCGCGCGAGAAACTGAACGCGGTGATGGGCGAGGCGCGCAACGACCGGCTCGCGGTGCTCGGCGACCTGGAAACCGTGCCGCCGGTCGAGCCGTTGTCCGCGCTGACCGCGCAACTCGACGATGCGCCGCTCGCGCGGGTCGCGCGCGCCGAGATGCTGCGCTCGAACGCGGCCATATCGCTCGAACGCGCGCGGCGCATTCCGGACGTGACGGTCAGCGCCGGCGTGAAGCGCGTGACCACCGGCGGCGTGCCGGACAACCAGGCGGTGGTCGGCGTGTCGATCCCGATTCCGCTGTTCAACACGAACAAGGGCGCGCTGCTCGAGGCGACGCACAAGGCCGAGCGCGCGAACGCCGATCTCGATCGCGAACGCACCCGCCTGCGGCTGGAGTTGACGCAGGCATACGCGAATTTCGAGGCGGCCGAGCAGGAAGCGCAGCGGCTTAAGTCCGACATCCTGCCGGCCGCGCGCCTCGCGCTCGATGCGATGTCGCGCGGCTACGAACTCGGGAAGTTCAGCTTCCTCGACGTGCTCGACGCCCAGCGCACGCTGTTCCAGGGGCAGTCGCAATACGTGCGCGCGCTCGCCGGCGCCCATGCGGCCCGCGCCGATATCGGCCGCCTCGTCGGCACGCCGCTCGCGGCCGTCGCGCGATAAGCGCCCCTCCTACCTGAAGGATCATCATGTCACGCAGCAGAATCTTCGTTATTGCGGCGGCCGTGCTCGGCGGCGCAGGGATCGTGATCGGCGCGCTCGCCGTCACGCGGGGCGGCGGCGGCGCATCGGCGCCGACCGCCGCCGAAGTCGCGCAGCCGGCCGCCGGCGCCGGCGCGCGCGGCGGTGTCGTACTCAAGCGCGGCAAGCTGTCCGTCGAGATCGTGATGACGGAAAAGCCCGGCGACGCGCGGCTTGTCGTCTATCCGCTCGTCGACGGCAAGCCGGTGGACAAGGGTGTGACCGTGTCCGGCACGCTGGTGCGCTACGACCGCACGCACGAACCGTTGCGGTTCGACGCGGCCGGCCAGAAGTTCGTGTCCGCGCAGTCGATCGCGAAGCCGCACGTGTTCGATGCGACGATCGACGTGAAGGCCGGCAACGACGCCGCGTCGTTCCCGTTCGCGCGCGCCGACGGCGCGATCGCGCTGACCGACGCGCAACTGGCGACGTCGAAGATCGCGCTCGCGAAAGCCGGCCCCGCGCAGATCGCGACGCCGTTCCAGCTTCCCGGCGAAATCAGGTTCAACGAGGATCGCACCGCGCACGTGGTGCCGCGCGTGGCCGGCATCGTCGAGCAGGTATCGGTGTCGCTCGGGCAGAACGTCGCGAAGGGGCAGGTGCTCGCGGTGATCGCGAGCACCGATCTGGCCGACCGCCGCAGCGAGTTGCTGACGGCCGAGCGCCGGCTGTCGGGGGCGCGCGCAACCTACGAGCGCGAACGCACGCTGTGGCAGGAACGCATTTCGGCCGAGCAGGACTATCAGCAGGCGCAGGTGCAGTTGCGCGAGGCCGAGATCGCCGTGCAGAACGCGCGGCAGAAGCTCGCCGCGCTGAATGCACCGGTCGGCGCGGGCGCGCTGAACCGGTATGAACTGCGCGCGCCGTTCGCGGGCACGATCGTCGAGAAGCATGCGACGCCCGGCGAGGCGATCGCTGCGGACGCGAGCATGTTCGTGATTTCCGATCTGTCGACCGTATGGGCCGAGATGGCGGTGCCCGCGCAGCGGCTCAACGACGTGCGCGTCGGTCGCGACGCAACGGTGATCGCGACCGCGTTCGAATCGCGCTCGAGCGGCCCGATCGCGTACGTGGGTTCGCTGCTCGGCGAGCAGACGCGCACCGCGCCGGCGCGCGTCGTGCTGCCGAACCCCGACCGCGTGTGGCGGCCGGGGATGTTCGTGAACGTGTCGGTCGACGCGGGCAAGCAGGGTGTACCGCTCGCGGTCGCGAGCGACGCGCTGCAGGACGTCGACGGCGCGCCGTCGGTATTCGTGCGCTCGCCGAAGGGCTTCGTCGCGCAGGCCGTCGAAACAGGGCGGCGCGACGAACGCGCGACCGAAGTGCTGAAGGGGCTCAAGCCCGGCCAGGAATACGCGGCATCGAACAGCTTCGTGCTGAAGGCGGAACTCGGCAAGGGGAGCGCGGAACATGAATGAGCAGCAATACGCGTGCGTCGTGGCGCGACTGGCGGCCCGCTATGCGGCCCGCTTTCCGGTCCGCCGGGTGACGGGCCGCGCGGCCCGCCCGGTACGGGCGACCGTGCCTCGTTTCAAGGAATCCCGACATGTTTGAGCGCCTGATCCGCTTCGCGATTGCGCACCGCTGGCTCGTGATGCTGGCGATCGCGGCCGTGGCCGCGCTGGGCGTGTTCAGCTACCAGCGGCTGCCGATCGACGCCGTGCCCGACATCACCAACGTGCAGGTGCAGATCAACACGTCCGCGCCCGGCTACTCGCCGCTCGAGGCCGAGCAGCGCATCACGTATCCGGTCGAGACCGTGATGGCCGGGCTGCCGGGGCTGGAACAGACGCGCTCGATCTCGCGCTACGGGCTGTCGCAGGTCACCGTGATCTTCAAGGACGGCACCGACATCTACTTCGCGCGGCAACTCGTCAACGAGCGCATCCAGGAAGCGAAGGACAAGCTGCCGGCCGGCATCGCACCCGCGATGGGGCCGACGTCGACCGGCCTCGGCGAGATCTACCTGTGGACCGTCGAGGCCGACGCCGACGCGCGCAAGCCCGACGGCACGCGCTATACGGCGGCCGACCTGCGCGAGCTGCAGGACTGGGTCGTGCGGCCGCAGTTGCGCAACGTGCGCGGCGTGACCGAGGTGAACTCGATCGGCGGCTACGTGAAGGAATATCGCGTTGCGCCGAATCCGGCGAAGCTGATGTCGTACGGGCTGACGCTCGCCGACGTCGTGCGCGCGCTGGAGCGCAACAACGACAACGTCGGCGCCGGCTACATCGAAAAGCGCGGCGAGCAGTATCTGGTGCGCGTGCCGGGCCAGGCGCGCACCGTCGACGACATCGCGAACATCGTGCTGACCAACGTCGGCGGCGTGCCGGTGCGGATGAAGGACGTCGGCGTGGTCGACATCGGCCGCGAACTGCGCACCGGCGCCGCGACGTCGAACGGCGAGGAAGTCGTGCTCGGCACGGTGTTCATGCTGATGGGCGAGAACAGCCGCACGGTGTCGAAGGCCGTCGCGGCGAAGATGGAGGACGTGAACCGCACGCTGCCGGCCGGCGTGAAGGCGATTCCGGTGTACGACCGCACGGTGCTCGTCGAGAAGGCCGTCGCGACGGTGAAGAAGAACCTGCTCGAAGGCGCGGTGCTCGTGATCGCCGTGCTGTTCCTGTTCCTCGGCAACATCCGCGCGGCGCTGATCACCGCGCTCGTGATTCCGCTGTCGATGCTGATGACCTTCACCGGGATGGTCAACGCGAAGGTGAGCGCGAACCTGATGAGCCTCGGCGCGCTCGACTTCGGGATCATCGTCGACGGCGCGGTGGTGATCGTCGAGAACTGCGTGCGGCGGCTCGCGCATGCGCAGTCGGCGGCCGGGCGGCCGCTCACGCGCGACGAGCGTTTTGCCGAAGTGTTCGGCGCGTCGCAGGAGGCGCGCCGCGCGCTGATCTTCGGGCAACTGATCATCATGGTCGTGTACCTGCCGATCTTCGCGCTGACCGGCGTGGAAGGAAAGATGTTCCATCCGATGGCGACGACCGTCGTGATGGCGCTCGCCGCCGCGATGGTGCTGACCGTCACGTTCATTCCGGCGGCCGTCGCGTTGTTCATCGGCGAGCGGGTCGAGGAGAAGGAGAACCGGCTGATGGGCTGGGCGCGGCGCGCGTACGAACCGGTGCTCGCCGCGTTCATGACGCGCCCGACGCGCGTGATGATCGGCGCGGGCGCGATCGTGCTGGTCACGCTCGGGCTCGCGACGCGACTCGGCAGCGAATTCATCCCGAGCCTCAACGAGGGCGATCTGGCCGTGTCCGCGCTGCGGATTCCCGGCACGAGCCTGTCGCAGTCGATCGAGATGCAGAAGGCGATCGAGAAGACGCTGAAGGCGCGCTTCCCGGAGATCGAACGCGTGTTCGCCCGGACCGGCACGGCCGAGATCGCGGCCGACCCGATGCCGCCGAACCTGTCGGACGGCTACATCATGCTGAAGCCGGCCGACCGGTGGCCCGACCCGAAGAAGCCGCGCGACCAGCTCGTGCGCGAGATCGAGGAAGCACTCGCCGAGCTGCCGGGCAACGCATACGAATTCTCGCAGCCGATCCAGCTGCGCTTCAACGAACTGATCTCCGGCGTGCGCAGCGACGTCGCCGTGAAGATCTTCGGCGACGACATGGCCGTGCTGAACCAGACCGGCGAGCAGATCGCGGCCGCGTTGCAGAAGGTGCCGGGCGCGTCGGAGGTGAAGGTCGAGCAGACCACGGGCCTGCCGGTGCTGACCGTCAACCTCGACCGCGACAAGCTCGCGCGCTACGGCGTGAGCGTGGCTGACCTGCAGGATTCGGTGGCCGCGGCCGTCGGCGGGCAGAAGGCCGGCACGCTGTTCCAGGGCGACCGTCGCTTCGACATCGTCGTGCGGCTGCCCGACGAGCTGCGCTCCGACATCGAGGCGATCAAGCGGCTGCCGATCGCGCTGCCCGCGCCGGCCGCCGGCGCCAGCGCACCGCTTGCGGCGGCGCCGTACGTGCCGCTCGCGGAGCTCGCGACGATCGACGTGGCGCCGGGCCCGAACCAGATCAGCCGCGAGGACGGCAAGCGCCGGGTGGTGGTCAGCGCGAACGTGCGCGGTCGCGACGTCGGCTCGTTCGTCGCCGATGCGCGCGAGCAGTTGCAGCAGGACGTGCGCGTGCCGGCCGGCTACTGGGTGTCGTGGGGCGGCCAGTTCGAGCAGTTGCAGAGCGCGAGCGAGCGCCTGAAGCTCGTCGTGCCGCTCGCGCTGTTCATGGTGTTCGTGCTGCTGTTCGTGATGTTCAACAACGTGAAGGACGGGCTGCTGGTGTTCACCGGCATTCCGTTCGCGCTGAGCGGCGGCGTCGTGTCGCTGTGGCTGCGCGGAATTCCGCTGTCGATCACGGCGGCGGTCGGCTTCATCGCGCTGTCCGGCGTGGCCGTGCTCAACGGTCTCGTGATGATCTCGTTCATTCGCAACCTGCGCGACGAAGGCATGCCGCTCGACGCCGCGGTGCACGACGGCGCGCTCACGCGGCTGCGCCCCGTGCTGATGACCGCGCTGGTCGCGTCGCTCGGCTTCCTGCCGATGGCGTTCGCGACCGGCACCGGCGCCGAAGTGCAGCGTCCGCTTGCGACGGTCGTGATCGGCGGTATCCTGTCGTCCACGGCGCTGACGCTGCTGGTGCTGCCGGTGCTGTACCGGGTCAGCCATGCGGTGTCGTGGCGCGCGGCGTTGCGTGGCGGCTTCGGCGCGGGCGTGCTGCGCCGGCTGGGTTTCTTCAAGGGTAATGCGTGATGCGAATTCTGATTGTCGAGGATGAACCGAAGACGGGCGCGTATCTGCGCAAGGGCCTGACCGAGGCCGGCTACGTCGTCGACTGGGTCGAGGACGGCATCACGGGCCAGCACCAGGCCGAAACGGAGGAGTACGACCTGCTCGTGCTCGACGTGATGCTGCCCGGGCAGGACGGCTGGACGCTGCTGCAGAACCTGCGGCGCAGCAAGTCGACGCCCGTGCTGTTCCTCACCGCGCGCGACGACGTCGGCGATCGTGTGAAGGGGCTCGAACTTGGCGCGGACGACTATCTCGCGAAACCGTTCGACTTCGTCGAGCTGACCGCACGCATCAAGTCGATCCTGCGGCGCGGCCAGCCGCGCGACTCGAACACGCTGCGCGTGGCCGATCTCGAACTCGACCTGACGCGCCGCAAGGCCACGCGCCAGGGCGACACGATCCTGCTGACCGCGAAGGAGTTCGCGCTGCTGTGGCTGCTGATGCGCCGCGAAGGCGAGATCCTGCCGCGCGCGACAATCGCGTCGCAGGTGTGGGACATGAATTTCAACAGCGACACGAACGTCGTCGATTCGGCGATCCGCCGGCTGCGCTCGAAGATCGACGACGCGTACGAACCGAAGCTGATCCACACGGTGCGCGGCATGGGCTACGTGCTCGAAGCGCGCGGCGGCGCGGCCGCATGATCGCGCGCCTGCTGCCGCGGACGCTGCGCGGCCGCCTGACCGCGCTGATCATCCTGTCGACGTCGGTGATCCTCGCGTCGAGCGGCGTCGCGCTGTACGAAGCGCTGAGCAACCGCGTCGAAACGACGGCGGCCGAGCAGATGGCCGGCATTTCCGCCGCCCTGGGGGCGCACCTGGCCGAGGCGCGCACGACGGCCGACGTCGCGCGCAACACCGATATCTGGATCGACCAGTTGCACGGTCATCCGAACATGGATCTCGCGATCTTCGATGCCGCCGGTACGCGCCTCGTCGGCACGCCCGGCTTTCGTCCGTATGCGCCGCTGATGTCGATGAACGCGGGCCGCGTGCCGGTCGGCGTCGCGCCGCCGGCCGCGCGGCACCAGTATCTGCTGACGACCGTGCCGCTGGCCGGCGCCGGTGCGCCCGTGGTGCGCGTCGCCGTGCAGTACGATCGCAGCGCCGACGTGCTGCTGTTGCGCACGCATGCTTATACGATCGTCGTGATCGAGGTGTTCGGCGTGGTGCTCGCGGCCGTGATGGCCTATGGCATCGCGGCGCTCGGGCTGAGCCCGCTGCGGCGGTTCGCGGCGCGCGCGGAGCAGATGTCGACGAGCCGGCTCGCGCATACGCTGCCGGAACTCGATACGTCAGGCGAGCTGAAGGAGCTCGAGCACGCGTTCAACGGGATGCTCGCGCGGCTGAACGAATCGTTTACGCGGCTGAGCCAGTTCTCGTCGAACCTCGCGCACGACATGCGCACGCCGCTGACGAACCTGCAGGCGGCCGCGCAGGTCGTGCTGTCGCAGCCGCGCGGCGCGGACGAATACCGGAGCGTGATCGAGTCGAGCATCGACGAATACCAGCGGCTGTCGCGGATGATCGAGGACATGCTGTTTCTCGCGCGTTCGGAGCAGGCCGGCACGTCGATCAGCGTGCGGCGCCTGAATGCGGCGGAGGAGGCGGAGCGCGTGGCCGGCTACTACGAGCCGCTGGCGGAGGACGAGGGCGTGACGGTGAAGGTCGACGGCCACGCGTGGGTCGATGCGGACCTGACGCTGTACCAGCGCGCGTTGAGCAACCTGCTGTCGAATGCGCTGACCTATGCGCCGCGCGGCAGCGTCGTGACGATCGACTGCGTCGAGCAGGGCGGCGCGACGACGATCGCCGTGTCGGATACGGGGCCCGGCATCGCCGCGGAACATGTCGGGCGGATTTTCGAGCGCTTTTATCGCGTCGATCCGTCGCGGCACAATTCGGCGTCGGGCACGGGGCTCGGCCTCGCGATCGTCCGGTCGATCATGGACAATCACGGCGGCGAATGCGGCGTCGACAGCGAGCCGGGCCGCCGCACGACCTTCTGGCTGCGCTTTCCGCGCCGGCCGGCCGAACCGCAACGGCCGGCCGCCATCAGCACCTGACAGCGCGGGCGGCGACGCCCGCGCGTTTGCCGCAAGACGGCCGCGCGCGGCGCGCTGCCCGCGGCCATGTGGCCGGTCATCATTGCTTCGCGGTCAGGTTGTCGTGATTGTCGGTCTGCGGCTTCTTCTCGCCGCCATGCACCGAAATCCCGTGAAGTTCCTTGTTGCGCGCGACGATCTCGCCGGTCGGCGGGTACTGCGTCTTGCTCGTCGGCACGACGCCGTCGTGCTGCGCCTGCTTCAGTTCGTTGACGACCTGCGCGCGGGACTTGCCTTGCGGTTGCGTCTGGGCGAACGCCGCCTGGGTGGCCATGCCGAGCGACAGCGTGGCGGTGACGAACAGTGCTGCGAGTTTTGCCGTTTTCATCGAGTGCTCTCCTTGATCAGGGCCGCCGGGTGGCGAACCATGGACCCAGTATGCGAAAGCAGCCGTGCGTGATCGTGATCGCGAGATGAAAAATGCGTCAGATTGCGGAGGCAAGAACGCGTCATGCGGTCTCGAACGACATGACGCAACCGTCATGTTCGCGTCATGGGTGCGATGAGCGGGAAGCGGAACATGAAGCCTGCCGCTGGCCGACCGCGCCGGCGGCGTTCGTGCCGGTCGCGCCAGCAGCATCGAGCGCGGACGGCGTCGTTCAGACCTTCATTCCGGACCGAAAATTGCATCGTCCCGCCATTCGCCTCGCCTTGATCGCAGTCCTGATCGTCCCGTTGTTCTCGGGTTGCGCATCGACACGTTCCGGCGCCACGGTCACCCCCCCTGCTGCCGCGCGCAAGCCCGCGCCGGCCGATCTGACGCCGGGCGAGCAAATCGACTATGCCGGGCATCGCTGCGGCAATCCGAACCTGTATGTGAAAACGCATCCGTGCGTGTACCCGCGGCTCAATTCAGCGCCGTGATCGTCGGATCCGCGTAAAAAAGAGCCCGGTACTCGACGAGCCCGGGCCTAATGCGTGATCGTGCCGTGCGGCAGCGACCCGCTGCGTGGACGGAAACGGGCATGGCCCGCTACCGTTCCGATCGTAGCGACGCGACGCATCGCGAACCTGATCGGAACATGAAATTTTCGTCACGCAGCGCGCAGGGTTGGCTGTCGCAGTCAGAACCGGTGGCGCAACCCGAGATTGAGGATGCCCTGCGTACGCGTGCCGCCGTAGCCGTACGAGCCGATCGACGCCTGGGCCGCCTGCGTGCCGCCGTCGGGCGTACGCTGTTCGCCGTTCGCGCGCTGCCACGCGCCGACCGCATAGAGATCGGTGCGCTTGGACAGCACGTAGTCGGCGCCGGCGGACACCTGATGGTAGGTGGCGCTCGTATCGCCGCGGGCCTTCGTGTAGCTGTAGCCGACGCCGACGAGCAGGCTGGCGGTTGCCTGATAGTTGAAGAATCCGCGCGCGGTGTCGTACTTCTGCGTGCCGCGAAAGGCCGACGTCGCATCGGCCTTGTACTGCGCATTGCTGTAGTCGATGCCGACCGTGAACGGTGCGAAGTTGTAGCGCAACGCACCGCGTGCGATGCCGATCGACTTCGCGGAGAGGTAGCCGCCGTTGACCAGCGACCCGTCGAACGTGCCGTCCGACGTGCCGTTCCAGCCGGTCCGGACGCCGTTGGCGAGCGAGGCGCGGTTGGCCGCATAGTAGTAGCCGCCCGCCGCGTCGAACGGGCCCTGGTTGTACGACAGGCCGGCCGACCAGGTTTGGCCGGCGCCGCTCTTGCCGGCCACACCGCCGAGCGCGTACATGCCGACGAACTGGAAGCCGCCGACCACGGGCGACGTGTACTTCACCGCGTTGTCGGTGCGCGACGACGTGTCGTAGTTGTCGACGTCGCCGGGTGTCGCGTACACGCTGCCGAAGTAGAAATCGCCGGTGATCGGCCACGCGACATCGGCGAGCGCGTCGTACTGGCGGCCGAGCGTCAGCGTCCCCCAGCGCGCGCTTTCCAGCCCGACGAACGCTTGCCGACCGAACATCCGGTTGCCTTGCCCGAGCGCGCCGGTGTTCGGGTTGAAGCCGTTTTCCAGCGTGAAGATCGCTTTCAGCCCGCCGCCGAGATCCTCCGCGCCTTTCACGCCGAAGCGGTTGCCGAGCAGGTTGCCGTTGCCGAGGCCGACGAGGTTCTTGCCCTGCGCATCGGCGTTCCACACGACCGTCAGCGACGTATCGAACAGGCCGTACAGCGTGACTTCCGTTGCCTGCGCCGCATGCGCGGTCGTCAGCAGCGCCCCTGACATCATGACGAGTCGAACCGGAGTTTTCATGGTGTGTCCCTGAAGTTCAAGATGATCGTTTCGTGCATCGTTCGATGCCGGCGCCGAACTTGTGTCGCGACGGGCCGGAATATCGCGATTGCGGTGGCGATTCTGGAAAGCGTTCGGATCGTGACGGTGAGGGACAAATGAGAAAAATGTCATCGCAATGTCATGCGCGCTGAAACGTGTGGTGAATTTCATTCGCACTGCGATGTGAAATATGCGTGAACGATGACGAAACCGTCATCAGGCGATCACGGATCCGCACCGCCGCGGGATCAAAGTGAAGGCTCCAGTCACGGCATTCCAGCAAGGAGCCCCAACATGAACATCCCGCGTCCGATGATCGTCATTGCCGCCGCCGCGCTGTCGATTGCAGCGTTCTCCCAAGCCGTGGCCGCGCAGCCGCAGAGCCGTCAGGAAGTGATTCAGGAACTGGTGCGCGCGCGTCACGACGGCGTGATTCCGAGCCCGAATCACGACTATCCGGCGAGTCCGGCCGCCGTCGCGCGCAATCAGGAGATTCATCGCGCGACCGTTCATCGCGGCGAGAAGATGCCGATGGTCGATGCACACGACAACCGCTTCGCGGTGCTTTGAACGTTGATCGACGGAAAGGAGAGCGCGATGCGCAATGTCGCGAAGGGAATCGTGCTGGCGGCATGCCTGATGTCGACGGCCGCGATGGCGGCAGGCTGGCCGGAACGCGCGCTGTCGCACGCGGCGGCGCACGATGCCGGCAGCCGCGCGAACGAGCGGATGCGCTGCGAGTTCGCGGCCGTGCCGGCCGGCGCATGGACTGCGACGTTCACGCGTGGGCAATGCGAAGTCGCCAACGGCCGGCTGACGTTCGTGCCAGCCGATGCCGGCGACGAGTCGACCGTCGCGGCGAAGGCGATCGTGCTTGGCGACGTTCGCACCGCATCGCATCAGTCACGCAAGCTGAAGGAACAACTGCAACTGACCACGCGCGACGAAGTGGTCGCGCTGAACGTGCTGACCGACGACGGCAGCCGCAAATCGCGCGAACATGCGATCGACCTGTGGACCGCGTTGCGCAACGCGGGTGTCACGCCGGTCAACGGCACGCGGATCGTCGATACCTATCCGACCGGCGCGACGACCTGGTAGCCGTCGCGCCGTCGAGCGCGGCGCGTCAGGCTTTCACCGATCCTTCGATCAGGAAGAACACGATGAAGCCGATGAAGAACGCAGCCGTCGCGAACGGTGTCTCGGGCACTTCGTGCGCTTCGACCAGCAGCTCCTCGGTGACGAGGTACAACAGCGCGACCGTGCCGAGCCCCAGCAGCGCCGCATAGATATTCGCCGGCAGCCCGGCGAACGCCGCATTGCCGGCCACGGCCGCGATGCTCAGCAGCGCCGCGAGCGCGACCGGCACGACGATCGACAGCAAGCGGCCGATGCCGGCCGCGGCCAGCGCCGCGCTGACCGACAGCGCGAGGAACAGCACCTCGAGCGTCAGCGCGACGGTCAGGATGATGCCGCTTTCGTCGCTCGCGGAAAAGGCGATGCCGAGCACCAGGCCGTCGACGACGAGGTCGATCGCGGTGACGATGATCAGGCTCACCGGCAACCGCGCCGTCTCGAAGCGCGTCTCGATCGCGCCCGACAGCGCGCGGATCGCCAGCATCAGCGCAAGGCCCAGCACGAAGCCGACGACGACCGGAAACAGCGCATGTGCGCGGTCCTGCGGCAGCAGTTCGAGCGCGGCGGCCGCGAACACGATGCCGCCGGTGAAATGCTGGATCACGCTCGACGTTTTCGGGCCGGGCGCGCGCCACGCGGCCGCGAGGGCGCCGAAACAGGCCGCCAGCACGGGCGGTAACGTGAGCAGCGCGAGCTTCGCGGTCGGTGTCATGAGTCCTCTCGGCGGTTGGCGTGGCGCAGCGGGCGCTGCGTCGCACGATCGTACACACCGGGCATCGCCCCGGCATCAACCGGGGATTGAACACCTTGAAGCCGCTCCAGAGTCAAGCGGTTTGATGCGGACGCACCGGCAAGCGGCCGGCGCGCCCGTTGCGGTCAAAGCTGCGCGAGCGCCTGGTCGAGATCGGCGAGCAGGTCGTCGATATGCTCGATGCCGATCGACAGCCGCACCGTTTCCTCCTTCACGCCGGCCTTCGCGAGTTCGGCCGGCGACAACTGACGATGCGTGGTCGAGGCCGGGTGCGTCGCGAGCGACTTCGTATCGCCGATGTTGACGAGCCGCGTGAACAGCTTCAGCGCATCCTGGAACTTCGCGCCGCCGTCGCGACCGCCCTTCACGCCGAACGTCAGGATGCCCGGCGCGCGGCCCGACAGGTAGCGCGCGACGAGCGGATGATCGGGATGATCGGGCAAGCCCGCATAGTTCACCCATTCGACGTGCTCGTGGCGCGCGAGATGCTGCGCGATCTTCAGCGCGTTGTCGCTGATGCGTTCGATACGCAACGCGAGCGTCTCGATTCCCTGCAGGATCTGGAACGCGTTGAACGGCGAGATCGCCGCGCCCATGTTGCGCAGCGGCACCACGCGGGCGCGGCCGATATACGCGGCCGGCCCGAACGCTTCGGTATAGACGACGCCGTGATAGCTGACGTCCGGCTCGTTCAGCCGCTTGAAGCGGTCCGCGTGGTCGGCCCACGGGAACTTGCCCGAATCGACGATCGCGCCGCCGAGGCTCGTGCCGTGCCCGCCGAGATACTTCGTCAGCGAGTGCACGACGATGTCCGCGCCGTGCTCGAACGGTCGCAGCAGGTACGGCGACGGCACCGTGTTGTCGACGATCAGCGGGATGCCGTGGCGATGCGCGACTGCCGCGAGCGCGGCGATGTCGGTGACGTTGCCGAGCGGGTTGCCGACCGATTCCGCGAAGATCGCCTTCGTGCGCGCATCGATCAGCGGTTCGAACGACGCGGGGTCGCGCGGGTCGGCGAAACGCGTGGCGATCCCGTATTGCGGCAGCGTGTGCGCGAACAGGTTGTAGGTGCCGCCATACAGCGAACTCGCGGACACGATGTTGTCGCCGGCTTCGGCGATCGTCTGGATCGCGTACGTGACGGCGGCTTGCCCCGACGCGAGCGCGAGCGCGCCGATGCCGCCCTCGAGCGCGGCGATCCGCTGCTCGAGCACGTCCGTCGTCGGGTTCATGATCCGCGTGTAGATGTTGCCCTGGACCTTCAGGTCGAACAGGTCGGCGCCGTGCTGCGTGTCGTCGAATGCGTACGCAACGGTCTGGTAGATCGGGACGGCGACCGCGCGCGTGGTCGGGTCGGGACGATAACCGCCGTGCACGGCGATGGTTTCGAGGCGCCAGTTCGGCTTGGCCTGATCGGTCATGGGTGCTCCGTTTGTTGTTGTGAAGGTCGAGGGGTCCTGCCGTCCGGCGATTATAGGAGCACGTGCGCGGCTGCCCTTAGAACGAATGGTGGGTTGCTTATGGAGGCGCGGCGCATAGAATGCCCTTTTCCGCAGACGAAAGGTGCGCGATGGATCAGGATCGGTGGAACCAGGTGGATGCGTATTTCTCGGCGACGCTCGTGCCGTCCGACGCCGTACTCGACGCCGCGCTGGCGGCGAGCGACGCGGCCGGGCTGCCGGCGATCAACGTCGCGCCGAACCAGGGCAAGCTGTTGCAGCTGCTCGCGACGATCCGCGGCGCGCGGCGGATTCTCGAGGTCGGCACGCTCGGCGGCTACAGCACGATCTGGCTGGCGCGCGCATTGCCGCCGGGCGGCGCGCTCGTGACGCTCGAGCTGAACCCCGCACACGCGAAGGTCGCGACGCAGAACATCGCGCGCGCCGGATTCGCGCAGGTCGTGTCGGTGATGGTCGGCAGCGCGAAGGACAGTCTTGCGCGGCTCATCGACACGGGCGAGGCGCCGTTCGACTTCATCTTCATCGATGCGGACAAGGACAACAACGCCGTCTATCTCGATGCGGCGCTGAAGCTGTCGCGGCCCGGCACGGTGATCGTCGTCGACAACGTCGTGCGCAACGGGCGCGTGGTCGATCCGGACAATCGCGAGCCGGACGTGGCCGGCGTGCGCGCCGGGTTCGCGCGGCTCGCGGCCGAGCCGGCGCTCATGACGACCGCCGTGCAGACGGTCGGGCAGAAGGGCTGGGACGGGTTCTCGATCTCGATCGTGGGCGCCGCGTGAGGTGACGCCGGTGCGCCCTTGCGGGCGCGCCGCACACTAGTTCTCGTCGGGATTCGAATCGCTGCACTGGTCGGGATCGTCGCGCAACAGGACGCGGCGGATGCGGCCGTTGTCGTAGAACGGCACGTCCGGGCAGAACTTCATGCCGGCGCGCGTCGACGTCCGTTTCCAGGCGACCCTTTCGGTACGCACGAGCGTCGGGGCGCCACCCGGCGCGCCCGGCTTCCAGATGTCGATATACACCCGCGACATCTGAGGCGAATCGCCCGCCTCGCAGTCCTTCAGCGCGCCCAGCGTCGAGCGCAGCCCGGTATCGGTCTGCTCGATGCGTTGCGGATACTCGATATGGCCGTTGCCGTAGCCGGGCACGATGTAGCAATAGCGACGCGTGTTTCCGTCGAGCACGGGCAGCAAGTAGCTGCTCGCCGAGTCGACCTCCTTCACGTCGTTGCCCTGCCAGCGGTAGGTCGTCACGCCGTGCTCGCAGCAGCTCGCGCGCCAGCTCGTCCAGACGATCCGGTGCACCGGATCGAAATCCGGCGACGTGATGTCTTGCAGTCCCGGCGGCGCATCGGCGAAGCGCCGCGTTGTCGGGTTGAAGATCCACGTCTGGTACGGGATGTTCGGACCGGCCCCCATCGATTGCGCGAGCATCAAGTCGGGCCAGCCATCGAAGTTCACGTCGGCGAAATCCGGCGTGAACAGGTTGCAGGTGCCCCGCGAATCGGTCTTTAGCGTCTGGACGAGGCGGCCGTGGTCGTACAGGCGGATTGCGGTGACTTCAGGCGCGTCGGTGCACGAACCGCCATCGTCCGGCAGATGGTCGGCGACGAGGCGGATGTCGTAGGGAAACGCTCTGCCGTCGTGCTTCTGCGCAAGCGAGACAGGGAGTGTGCGCTTGCCGTCCGGTGCGGTCCATGTGCCGGTTACCGCATCGTCGAGAGAAGCGACGCGCCACTTGCCCGTTACGCGATCGGCGTCGGCTTTCGCGCCGCTATCCCGTTCCGACAGCGTCGCACCGTGCGCGTCGAGCATTCCCTTCAATGCGAGCCGATAGCGTTTGTCGGACGTGCATGGCGCGTAGCAGTACCAGCCCGATACCGTGTCGCCGACGCGCGACAACGAGACTTCGACGTGCCGGTTGCCGATCGTGCCGGCCCAGTCACGCGACCAGAACGGGATCTCGACCGACTCGTCGGCGTTTGCCGCGCGCACCGGCGTCGACGCGAATGCGGTGATGGCGATCAGCGCAAACGCAAGCGCGCTGAGCCGCTCGCGCGTACGCCGCGTCGCGGCTGTGTGGCGCGACGCGGCGATGAACGGGTGATGCATGGTTCGGCCCCTCGGTTCGTTATGGGTTATGTCTGCCGGCGTGTTTCGGTGCGATACGTGCGTCAGCGGTTTCCGCTCGCATCGGCCCGTCGATACAGGCGTGGCCACTGATCGTCGAACAAGCCGTTGCAAGTGCCGTGCGTGGCGATATCGCTGAGCACGAAGTGCCGGCCGTCGAAGATCCACGATGCGGTCGAGCCGCAATCGCCGGCACTGCGCAGTCTGACCTTGCTCGACAGCGTCGCGCTGGCGGGATCGTAGCCGGCGTCGGTCAGTTCGTTTGCGAACGACGCCGAATCGAGTCCCGCGTTCGCGTTCTCGCCGAAATTCATCGCCGTCGGCGAGTAGGGCGCGGTTCGCCGCACGCGATACCACAGGTCGGTGTGGTTATACAGGCTGCTGGTCTGGCACGGTATCGCGACCAGCGCTTCGTCGGCGGAGACCGCCACGGCAGTCGACGCCTTCCTGCGATCGTTCGCCGGCATTTCGTCTTCGACATCGGTCGCACATTGCTTCACGTCGCCGCCGAACTTCGCGAGCACCGCATCGACGAGCGGCCGTTGCTCCGCGGCCGACAGGTTTGCGACGGCCGGGGCCGGCGTGACGGCGGGGGGGAGTGCCGGTGCGACGGGCACCGCCGACGCCGGCCGGGTGCCCGGGCGCAGCAACGCCGTGACGGTGCCGACACGGCCCTGCGTGTCGTCGATCAACAGCAGCGCGGCACTCAATCCCGTCAACGGCGTGCGGGCGGTTTGGGCCGACGCCGGATCGCCGAAGCTCAGCAGTTGCGCATTGCGCGACGCGGTGAGCCATGCGGCGACCGTTGCCGGATCGTTGGTCCGGATCCGGAACGGGTGCGCGTCGTCATCGGCCGGTTTGCCGCCGAACGCATGCCATCGGGCCGCCATTGCATCGAACGGACGACCATCCACGCGTGCGCTGCGCAGGTCCAGCGGCGCCGACGCATAGATGTCGAGCGAGGCTGGCGCGTCCGGGCCGGCATCGCGCGTCACGCGCAGGATGAGGCGGGTGCGTGCATCATCGATATCGTCCGCGTGGCTTTCGGCAATGCAGCGGTTGCCGTTGTCGCAAACGACCGACCAGTTCTTGAAGTCGCGTTCGACCGGCGGCCGCGCGAGCGGGCGGGCCTTGGCAACGAACGGGGAAACGGCGAGGAGGGCGGCGATGGCGAGCGAAAGGCGGTGCGACATGACGGTTCGTATCGACTGTGGATGGACGGGCGGAAGATGTCGGATTGCAAGCGCATCGTCAGCAGGCGGGGCAGGTCGAAGGCTGCGGCGCATGCGGCGGCGCGCTGTGCCGAACGGCATCGAGTATACCGCCGCGCTGGGCTGCGATCGTTGCGACGACACGTCGTACGCGGGCACGATCGTTGCTCGCCTGCATCGATCGGACGAGCGCGGATGCAAAAATGGCGCGATCCCCGCAGGCATCGCGCCGTTCACTTTTCATCGGCCGTCGACCACGTCGCGCAGGAACGCGTCGAGCATCGCCACGTCGCCCCACGGCCGCTTGTATTCGCGATCGTGTTCGGCATCGGCGAGCATCGTCTCGACCAGCGCGTGGATCGCCGGCCGGCGCGGCCCGTATTCGCTTTCGTTCGCGCTCATCTTCAGCGCGAGCAACGCATCGAGCTCCGCGCGCACCGTCGGCTGGTGCACGGTCCCGTCGACGAGATCGGCGAAGCGCATCGGCGGCATGCCGAGCCCCATGTCGATCCAGCGCACCGCGAGCAGCGGACGCAGTACGTACAGGTACTTCTTGTAACGCACCGTGTCGCCTTGCAGATAGCCGCGAAAATTCTTCTTCGCCATCGCGAGGTAGTGATGACGCCCGCGTACCGGCGAGAAGAACGCCGATGCCAGCGATCTGAGCCGCGGCGCCCAGCGCGCATCTTCGCGATACACGACGGGCGAGTCGAGCCATTCGAGCAGCGTCGGATTCGAGCGTCGCAGCAGTTGCAACGCCTTGCGCAATTCCCAGCCGCTGACGTCGAGCTCGTCGTCGAGCGGCCGCTCGATCACGTCGCGTTGCGGTTCGACGCTCAAGTACCAGTCGCGCCGGTGGGCGTACACGAAGCGTACGTCGTAATCGCTGTCCGGCGAAGCGAAGCCCCAGCCGCGGCTGCCCGATTCGCACGCGAACAGCACGCATACATCATGGCGGCGTTCGACTTCCGCGAGCTCCGCCATCACGCGCGCCCGTACCGCCGGGTCGATCGGATGCGCGCTGCGCACGGTCGTCATTGCGTTGTCGGTTTTCATCGTTGTCGTTTTCCTTTCGTTGTGCGCGGCCGCTGGCCCTCGGCCGCACACCGCGCTATCCCTTCACGCACACCACCTGGCGCAGCGTACGTACCACTTCGACGAGGCTGCGCTGGGCCGCCATCACCGCGTCGATGTCCTTGTAGGCCATCGGGATTTCGTCGACGACGCCCGCGTCCTTCCGGCATTCGACGCCCTGCGTCGCCTTCGCCTGATCGTCGGCGGTGAAGCGGCGCTTGGCTTCGGTGCGGCTCATCGTCCGGCCCACGCCGTGGCTGCACGAGCAGAAGCTTTCCGGGTTGCCGAGCCCGCGCACGATGAAGCTCTTCGCGCCCATCGAACCCGGAATGATCCCGAGCTGCCCCTTCTGCGCGGACACCGCGCCCTTGCGCGTGACGAGCACGTCTTCGCCGAAGTGGCGTTCGCGCTGCACGTAGTTGTGGTGGCAGTTCACCGCATGCGCGTCGACCGAGAACGGTGTGCCGATCACGCCGCGCGCCGCGCCGATCACCGCGTCCATCATCGCCTGCCGGTTGCGCCGCGCGTAGTCCTGCGCCCAGCCGACCGCCTCGACGTAATCGTCGAAGTGCCGGCTGCCTTCGGTGAAGTACGCGAGATTACGGTCGGGCAGGTTCGCGATGTGTTGTCGCATGTCGGCCTGCGCGAGTTCGATGAACAGGCTGCCGATCGCATTGCCGACGCCGCGCGAGCCGCTGTGCAGCATGAACCACACGCGGTCCGCCTCGTCGATGCACACTTCGATGAAGTGGTTGCCGGTGCCGAGCGTGCCGAGATGCGCGTAGTGGTTCGTCTTTGCCAGCTTCGGATACTTGTCGACGATGCGCTGAAAGCCCGGCTGCAGCGATTTCCACGCGTCGGTCACGGCGGCCGGCGTGGGATCGCCCCATGCGCCCGGGTCGCGGCGGCCCGGCGCGCGGCCGTGCGGCACCGCGCGTTCGATCGCGCTGCGCAGCCCGCCAAGCGAATCGGGCAGGTCGGCCGCCGTCAGCGTCGTGCGCGCGGCCATCATTCCGCAGCCGATGTCGACGCCGACCGCGGCCGGGATGATCGCGCCCTTCGTCGGAATCACGCTGCCGATCGTCGAGCCCTTGCCGAGGTGCACGTCCGGCATCACCGCGACGTGGCCGAAGATGAACGGCATCTGCGCGGTGTTGCGCAGTTGCGCGCGCGCTTCGTCCTCGACGGCGACGCCTTGCGTCCACATTTTCACCGGCTTGCCGTTCGCCAGTTCCATCACCTGATAATCCATGTCCATGTCGGTCATTTGCTTCACCTGATTCATTTCGGGACCGGCGCGACACATCTGCATCGCGCCGGAACCTGCATTACGTGCCCTTGATGCTGACGAGCCCGTTCAGCACCTGGTCGAGACCGCCGAACACCGAGATGCGGTCGATCCGTTCCGCGACGCGCTCGAGCGTTTCCAGCTCCTTGAGCCGCAGTGCGGTCGGGTTTTCTTCCATCACCTTCGCGGTGTTCAGCAGCGAACGCGTGGCCGCCGTTTCCTCGCGGCGGCGAATCACGTTCGCCTGCGCGGATTTCTCCGCTTCGACCACCTGCGCGAGGATCGTCTTCATGTCGCCCGGCAGCACGATATCCTTCACGCCGACGCTGCGCACGTCCACGCCCGAACCGTCGAGACGGGCGCGCACCTGCGCGATCACGACCTCGTCGAGCGACTGCTTGTCCTCCAGCAGCTCGTCGAGCGAGCGCGTGCCGACCGCCGAACGCAGCGCGAACTGCAACTCGCGGTACAGGTGTTCGACCGGCTTCTGCAACTGGCCGAACGCATGCAGCACGTCCGCATAGCGCCACGTCGCCGACAGGTTCAGCCGCAGCGCGACCTTGTCGCGCGTCAGGATTTCCTGCCCGCCGACCTCGATCGCCTGCAAGCGCAGATCGACCAGCTCGACCGCGACGTCGCGGTTGAAGCGCCAGAACGCCGACGCACCCGCGTCCAGCAGCCGCTCGATCTTGCCGTCGACCTTCAGCACGCCGACGTGGTACGCCGGCACCTGCGCCAGGAGCACGCCCGTCAGCCCCGCCACGCCGCGCGCACGCAGCGACGGTTGCGCGATGCGCTTCACCAGCGCCGCAGGCAGCATGCTGTCCTGCGCGAGGTCGATGCGCTCCAGCCGATGCGCGGTCAGGCCGCGCCAGTACAGTCGGCGCGTGCCGGGCGCCAGAATCTCGACGAGCACGTCGTCTTCGTAGCGCAGGCCGGCTTCGTCGTCGGCGAGATCCATCGCGACGAAATACCGCGCGAGCACGTCCGGTGCGTCGTGACGCAGGTAGTCGGCCAGCGCGTCGTCGGCGAGCGGCGCGTCGAGACGCGCGGTCTGCACCGACAGGCGCTTGAACGGATCGAAGGCCTTGAACACGCCCGGTTCCAGCACCTTCACGAAATCGCCCTCGCTCATCAGCAGCGCGCGTTCGTTCTTTTTCACCACATGACGCTTCCACATATTTTTGTCCTTTTCTTCAATGGCCGCCGGGTAACGCGCATCGTGCGGATCGCGGGGCGACGCAATCGGGCGGGCGGCGCGCCGGCCAGCGTCGAAACGCATGGCGACGCCTGCTGCATTGCGTCGTCGTGCGCCTTCGCGCGGGCCGTGCGGCCGCCCGGCCGATTGCGCGGAACCGCAACCGGTCCGACGCGCGGCGGGCCTGTCGGCCCGCACCGGCGGGTACTGCCTTCATACGAGACCGTCCTTGCGGACAGCGTTCGAGCGGGATTCGAACCCGCCACCGGCCGGCTTTCGCCGGCTGCTCCACCTGGCTGAGCTTTCGAACAATGGGCGCCCCGGGATTCGAACCCGGGCGAGGCATCCTGGCGCGCGCCCCGTTGCCTTCGTCTGTCCATGGCGGCATGCGCTACCGCGACGAACGAGGTTCGGCGGCGGCGCACCAGCAGGGCTTGTCGAACCCTGGCTCGTGGGCCAGCGGGACATCCGGCGTCTTTTATTTAGCGAGGAGCGTGCCAGGGGGCGGCCGGTGCTTCTTGAAATCTCGCAACTCATTGAAGTCAAAAGAGAATTGTCTGTTTTTCAGTGTCCGGCATCGACGCTGTCGGCACCTCGCGGTCATGAATATCCGATACAATCGGATCGCTTCTTATCCCATGAGATAAACATGCGCAAAACCGTCGCGATCGGTTTTCTCGGCACGGTGCTCGACCAAGGCGGCCGCGCGCCGCGCCGTTACCGCAAATGGCGGCCGACGATTTCGCTGTGCGAGCAGCCCGACCTGCCGATCGACCGGCTCGAACTGCTGCATTCGCTGGACTACACGCGTCTCGCCAACCAGGTGCGGGACGATCTCGCGCGCGTGTCGCCGCACACCGATGTGCGGCTCACGCCGGTCACGCTCCACGATCCGTGGGATTTCGAGGAGGTCTATGCGACGCTGCACGATTACGCACGCGCGTATCCGTTCGACCTCGAACACGAGGATTACCTGATCCACATCACGACCGGCACGCACGTCGCGCAGATCTGCTGGTTCCTGCTCGCGGAAGCGCGCTACCTGCCCGCGCGCCTCGTGCAGACGGGGCCGCCGCAGCGAACCGACGAAGGGCCGAGCGGGCCGGGCACGATCTCGGTGATCGATCTCGACCTGTCGCGCTACAACCGTATCGCGCAGCGCTTCACGCGCGAGCGCGACGAAACGGTGTCGTTCCTGAAGGCCGGCATCGCGACGCGCAACGCGCGCTTCAATGCGCTGATCGAGCAACTCGAGCGCGTGGCGGTGCGTTCGCGCGCACCGATGCTGCTGGTCGGGCCGACGGGGGCCGGCAAGTCGTTTCTCGCGAAGCGCGTATACGAGCTGAAGCGCGGCCGGCATCGGCTCGCAGGGCCGTTCATCGAGATCAACTGCGCGACGCTGCGCGGCGACGCGGCGATGTCGACGCTGTTCGGTCACGTGAAGGGCGCGTTCACAGGGGCGCAGTCGGCGCGCGCGGGGCTGCTGCGCGCGGCGGACGGCGGGCTGCTGTTTCTCGACGAGATCGGCGAACTCGGGCTCGACGAACAGGCGATGCTGCTGAAGGCGATCGAGGAGAAGCGCTTCCTGCCGGTCGGCGCGGACGTCGAGGCGACCAGCGATTTCGAACTGATCGCGGGCACGCACCGCGATCTGCGGCAGATGGTGGCGGCCGGCACGTTCCGCGAGGACCTCTATGCGCGGATCAACCTCTGGACCTATGAATTGCCGGGGTTGGCCGAGCGCCGCGAGGACATCGAGCCGAACCTCGAATTCGAGCTCGACCGGTTCGGTCGCGAGCAGGGCGAGCAGGTGCGGTTCAACGTCGAGGCGAAGCGGCGCTATCTCGCGTTCGCGGCCTCGCCGCGCGCGACGTGGGCCGGCAACTTCCGCGAGCTGTCGGCGTCGGTCACCCGGATGGCGACGCTGGCCGATGCGGGGCGCATTACCGAGGCGCTCGCCGAGCAGGAAGTCGAGCGGCTGACGCGCACGTGGTCGCCGCCGGGGGGCACGGGGGCATCCGATGCGTGCGTCGACGCGGTGTTTGGTGCGCGCGCGGCGGAACTCGACCTGTTCGACCGTGCGCAGCTCGAACGCGTGCTCGACGTGTGCCGCACGTCGGTGAGCCTGTCGGAAGCCGGGCGCACGCTGTTCGCGGTGTCGCGGCAGAGCAAGAAGCAGCCGAACGACGCGGACCGCCTGCGCAAGTATCTCGCGCGGTTCGGGCTCGATTGGGACGGTGTGCGGCGCGCGCTCGACTGTGTGTGAGGGCGAGCGCGGCGGCGCATGCTGTCCACGCTGCGGAGAGTGTTCGCGCGTGTCGTATCGTATGCGGTAACTTCAGGAGCATTTTCGTGATCGAGATTCCGTTGACGGTCAGGCCGCTGTTTGTCGCGGCCGGGTGGCGCGGCCCTGCCGACGGCCGTCTATCGGCCCGCGACGGCGAACATCCGGGCGATACGATCCTGCGCGAATTCGGCACGTTGATCGTGGGGGCGGAGCCGGCCCGGCGCAGCGGGGAGACCTGCGCGCCGATGGGCATCGCGTTTCGCGCACTGGAGCGTCAGGATGAACAGATTGCCGCGTGGGAGCGGGCGCTCGACACGACGATGATCGGAATCGCCGAGGACGATCTCGGCTACGTCGAGTTTTATGTCGATGCGCAGGGCCGCGTATTCACGACGAATTGCGTGATGGACGGCGTCTATCTGGCGGGATTCACGTTCGGCGACGCGATCGAACGCGCGCTGCTCGGGCGGGTCGCGATTCCGCTGTTGCTCGACGAGCAGGCGTCGATCGCCTATTACGGCGCGCATCTGACGGGCGACGACCCGCGCGTCATGACCGCCGCGCAGTTGCTGGCCGGCAATGAGGGATCGCGCGCGGCGCCGTGATGCAGCGGGGCGTCAGTCGATGGCCGACGCGGCCGCCTGCTCGAACGGCGCCAGGAATGCCCAATCCGGATGCGCCGCCGCGACGTCCGCGAGCCCGCGCGCGAGCGCGTGCGCCGGCAGCCACGGATACCCGAACGCCGCCTGCAGCCGCGCGAGTTTCAACGACTGCGGATCGTCGATCGTATCCATCCGCGCGATATGAATGTGCAGCGCGGCAACCCGCGCAACGTCGTCGTTTTCGCCGTCGACGGCGAACTGCCAGCGGTACGTGCCATGTCCGATCCGCAGTGCGCCGTTGTCCTTCTGTCGCATCACGACGAGCCACGGCATGCGGCTGACGCCGTGCCCGTCGACGGGCGGCTGCGCGCAGACGTAGTAGGTCCGGCACTGCTCGAACCGCTCGCCGAATGCCTCGACCAGCGTATGCGCAATGGCCGTCACACCGGTCACGCGCGGCGGAAAATCGATGTCGTCGCTGGCGAGCGAAAAGCTCAGCTCGGCATGGGCCGCGAAGCAGTCGGCGATCAGCGCGGCCTGGTTCAGGTCCTTCGCGCGCAGATAGCATTCGAGCAGCGCGCGAACCGTGGCGGGATGAAGCGGGAAGGGCATGCGCGAACCTCCTGATAGGGGAAATCGGGCCGCATGCGGGCGGCCGGGCTGGCCGAGGCCGCAGGTGCCTTTGCCGTATAATTTCGTTTCAAAGCTAAATTCGCATGACCGCACGGAGCGTCGATGTCATGGCCAAGCAGCAAGAGGAGTCCGTTCTGACCATTACCAACCCGGCCTGCCTGATCGACGGCACGGACACGGAATTCCGCCACCTGATCAACGGGCTGCTGCCGTTCGCGGCGCGCCTGCTGTCGGTGCGCGACGGTTTCGGCTCGTTGATCGGCCTCACCGGCATCCAGTATTCATTGCTCGTGTCGGTCGCCCATCTGTCGCACGACGACGTCGTGACCGTCAACCGCCTCGCCGATCATCTGCACCTGAGCGGCGCGTTCGTCACGATCGAGACCGGCAAGCTGAAGAAGCTCGGCCTGATCGACAAACGCGCGGACCCCGACGACAAGCGCAAGATGCGGCTCACGGTCACGCCGGCCGGCTCGAAGCTGCTGAAAGCGCTCGCCGATACGCAGCAACGCATCAACAACGTGCTGTTCGAAGGCGTGACGAAAACCGAGTTCAAGGCGCTTTGCTCGGTGATCGACCGCCTCGTCACCAACGGCGATCGCGCGACGCTCGATCTCGCGCACATGATCGCGCGCCAGGAAAAAGGCTGACGCGCGCCGGCCGCCGCGCTCAGTGCGCGGCCCACTCGATCGTATCCAGGTCGACCCCTTCGAGATGCATGTCCCACAGCGGGCTCAATTCGCGCAGCCTGCCGACCGTGTCGCGCACCTGCGCGATCACGCTGTCGACCTCGGCTTCGGTCGTGAAGCGGCCGAGCGTGAAGCGGATCGAGCTGTGCGCGAGCTCGTCGCTGCGGCCGAGCGCGCGCAGCACATACGACGGCTCCAGCGACGCCGACGTGCACGCGGAGCCTGACGACACCGCGACGCCCTTGATCCCCATGATCAGCGATTCGCCTTCGACGAAATTGAAGCTGACGTTCAGGTTGTGCGGAATCCGGCGCGCGAGGTCGCCGTTCACGTAAACCTCGTCGAGCGTCGACAGGCCGGCCAGCAGCCGGTCGCGCAACGCGCCGACGCGGCGGCTTTCGTCCGCCATTTCTTCCTTCGCCAGCCGGAACGCTTCGCCCATCCCGACGATCTGGTGGGTCGGCAGCGTGCCGGAGCGCATCCCGCGTTCGTGGCCGCCGCCGTGCATCTGCGCTTCGAGGCGCACGCGCGGCTTGCGGCGCACGTACAGCGCGCCGATCCCCTTCGGGCCGTACACCTTGTGCGCGGTCACCGTCAGCAGGTCGACGTTCAGCGCATTCACGTCCACCGGAATCTTGCCGGCCGCCTGCACCGCATCGCAATGAAACACGATGCCGCGCGCGCGGCACAGCGCACCGATGTCGGCCGCCGGCTGGATCACGCCCGTTTCGTTGTTCGCGAGCATCACCGACACCAGGATCGTGTCGGCGCGCAGCGCCTGCTGCAACGCATCGAGGTCGAGCAGGCCGTCTTCGCGCACGTCGAGGTACGTGACGTCGAAACCCTGGCGTTCGAGTTCACGACACGTATCGAGCACGGCCTTGTGCTCGGTCTTCACCGTCACGAGATGCTTGCCCTTGCCTTGATAGAAGTGCGCGGCGCCCTTGATCGCGAGGTTGTTGCCTTCGGTCGCGCCGGACGTCCACACGATTTCGCGCGGATCGGCGCCGAGCAGCGCGGCGACGTGCGCGCGCGCTTCCTCGACGGCGTGCTCGGCATCCCAGCCGTAGGCGTGGCTGCGTGAGGCGGGGTTGCCGAACTGCTCGTGCAGGAACGGCACCATCTTGGCGACCACGCGCGGATCGACCGGCGTCGTTGCGCTGTAGTCCATGTAGATCGGACGGAATTGCATCGAAAGGGGCTCCGGAAGGCGGCGTCCCGCATGGGTCGCGAGCGCCGGGGAATACGGTTGCCGCAGTGTACGTGGACATTCGTGCGCGCCGTGCAACATCCATCCCGCGAGTAGGGTTGTCTTTCAAACAAAGCTTTCAAGATCAGGGTTTACGACATCTTGAACCGGGCTTTGTGTTTACATTTAATAAAAGCTAAATAACAAAGCTAATTAACGGTGCTTTGTTGGTGCGGATTCCTCGGCGGAATCCGGCAATGCAACCCATGGAGGACGAGATGAGCGAGAACCATGCCGGAACCGGCGCGGATGCCGACGAGCAGCGGCGCTTCCGGGCCGCACTGTCGATGTTCGCGACGGGCGTCGCGGTGATTACCGCCCCGCGCAAGGAGGGAATGCCGATCGGTATCACGGTCGCGTCGTTCAATTCGGTGTCGCTGGACCCGCCGCTGATCCTGTTTTCGGTCGACCGTCGCAGCCTGAGCCTCGGCGAGCTGGCCGGCGCGGATGGCTACGCGGTCAACGTGCTCGACGAGACGCAGCAGCACCTGTCGAACTGCTTCGCGAAAGCGAACGGCGACAAGTGGGGCTGGCGCGGCGGTGCGGCCGGTGACGACGGCGGCGTGCTGCTACCCGATGCACTCGCGACGTTCGAATGCGAACCGTATGCGCAATACGACGGCGGCGACCACGTGATCTTCGTCGGCCGCGTGATGCGGCACCGCGCGCGCCCGGACGGGCGTCCGCTGATCTTCTTCGGCGGACGCTACCGCGCGCTCGACGGCGCGTACGCGCCGGCCATGTGAACGCAACCCACGATTCATTCCACCCAGGAGGGCATCATGATCAAGAACGGCACTCAGCACATCGCGTCGCTGCGCGACGGGCGGCAGGTCTACCTGAACGGCCAGCCGGTCGGCGACGTGACCGCGCACGCGGCATTCCGCAATTCGATCCGCAGCTACGCGAGCCTGTACGACTATCAGGCGGAGAACGAAAACGTCGAGAAGATGACGTTCGTGTCGCCGGACTCCGGCAATCGCGTCAGCCGGATCTGGCAACTGCCGACGTCTTATGACGAACTCGTCGAGCGCCGTGCCGCGCTGGAAGCGTGGTCGGAGCTGCATTACGGCTTCATGGGCCGCTCGCCCGACCACGTCGCGTCGTGCCTCTCCGGCATGTACATGGGCGCCGAGGTGTTCGAGCAATACGACCCGGCGCGCGCCGGCGCGCTGCGCGACTATTACCGTTATGCACGCGACAACGACCTGTTCCTGACCTACGTGATCGTGAATCCGCAGGCGAACCAGTCGAAGGCCGCGCACGAGCAGGAGGACAAGTACCTCGCGGTCGGCATCGTCGATCAGGATGCCGAAGGCATCACGGTGCGCGGCGCGAAGATGCTCGCGACCAGCGGGATCATGGCGAACGAGGTGTTCTGCAGCTGCATCCAGCCGCTGCGCGAAGGCGACGAGATGTATGCGCTGTCGTTCGCGGTGCCGATGAACGCGAAGGGCATGAAGATCATGTCGCGCAAGTCGTACGAGGAGCATGCGACGTCGGTGTTCGACAACCCGCTGTCGAGCCGCTTCGACGAGAACGACGCGGTGCTGTATTTCGACGACGTGAAGGTGCCGTGGGAGCGGATCTTCGTCGCCGGCAATACCGCGATGTGCGCGAAGCAGTTCCACGCGACACCCGCGCACGTGTACCAGAACTATCAATGCCAGGTGCGCCTGATGACGAAGCTGCGTTTTCTCGTCGGGCTCGGCCTGAAGATCTCCGAGGTCAACGGCACGAACGCGTTCCCGCAGGTGCGCGAGACGCTGGGCCAGCTCGCGGCCGAAGCATCGATGGTCGAGGCGTGGGTCTACGGAATGGAAGCGAAGGGCACGGTCGTCAACGGCTTCTACGTGCCCGACCGCAACATGCTGTACGGCTCGCAGGTCGTCACGCAGCAACTCTATTCGAAGGTGCTCAACACGCTGCGCGAGCTCGCCGGCGGCGGAATGATCATGCTGCCGTCCAGCGTGCGCGATTTCGAGAACCCCGACCTGCTGCGCATCATCGAGAAGACGCAGAAGTCGCCGGTGTGCTCGTCCGAGGATCGCGTGAAGTTCTTCAAGCTCGCGTGGGACGCGGTCGGTTCCGAATTCGCGTCGCGCCACAACCAGTACGAACTGTTCTATGCCGGCGCGTCGTTCGTCACGAAGGGCCATGCGTATCGCACGTACGACTGGCAGCGCGCGTCGCATCTGGTCGATTCGATGCTCGGAAGCTATTCGCTGAACCAGGAACGGTCGACGCCGCGCGCCGCCTGACCGCCCGCATCGAAACCCGCTTCACCCGCTATCGCAACCAGGAGAGACAGATGGCCATCAACAAGCTTCACGACGAATTCCACACGCTGGACATGCAGCGCGACTGGCGGCTGCCGGAGGGCTATGACCCGGCGTCCGGCGCGCAGGAGCTGATCCTCTCCGGCGCGCTCGACACCGAGCGCAAGCGCGGCAGCCGCACGCGCCTGCTGCGCCTGCCGGCGGGGCTGCATACGCAGAAGCCGTTCGTGCACGACTACTGGGAAGAGGTGTTTCTGGTCGAAGGCGATTTGACCGTCGGCAACGACGAGCACGGCAACGGCGGCACGCCGTTCGAGGGCTACACGTATGCGGTGCGCCCGCCCGGCGCATGGCACGGTCCGTTCAAGTCGAACGGCGGCTGCGTGCTGCTGGAGATCCACTATTACGATCCGGCGTGAGCCCGGTCGATCAATGACAGACAGCGGGCCCGCTGCATCGCGCGGCCCGCGACGAGGAGCATTCGATGAAAACCATCACGTTCGCGATCGACGGTCGCGACGGCCGCACCGAGCGCGCGATCGCGATCGACACGCTCGTGATCGCGGGCTGGACCGGCCGCGATACGGTCGCCATGGAAAAGCATATCCGCGAACTGGAAGCACTCGGCGTCAAGCGACCGGCGACGACGCCAGTGTTCTACCGCGTTGCCGCCGATCGCCTCGATCCGTCGCCGGCGATCCAGGTCGCGGGCGGGCAGAGCAGCGGCGAAGCGGAATTCGTGCTGGTGCGCGACGGCGGCGAGACCTTCGTCGGCATCGCGTCCGATCACACCGATCGCGAGGTCGAGACGTACGGCATCACCGTGTCGAAGCAGATGTGCGGCAAGCCGTGCGCGAACACGCTGTGGAAGCTCGACGACGTGGCCGGTCACTGGGATCGACTGGTGTTGCGCGCGTACGCGACGATCGACGGCGAGCGCGTGCTGTATCAGGAGGGCAACGTGACCGCGATGCGCGCGCCGGACGATCTGCTCGCGCAATTCGCGCGTCATGGCGGCCGCTTCGAGGACGGCACCGCGATGCTGTGCGGCACGCTCGCGGCGATCGGCGGCATCCGGCCGGCCGAGCGGTTCGAGGTCGAGCTGGAAGACCCGGTGCTGGGCCGCACGATCCGGCATGCGTACGCGGTGGACACGCTGCCCGTGGCGGGCTGACGCCGCAGCAGAACGCGCGCGCGCTCACGCGCGGCAGATCGCGATGATCTCCGCGCTGGTCGCTTCGTCGAACGGAGCGGGGTCCCAGTCGCCGCACCAGTCGGCCGCCGGGAATCCGGCTGCGATCACGCGCGCCTGCAGTTCAGGTTGCGCGATGAAACGCAGCCGGCTCGTATTCGTCAGCAGCGTGTCGTCGCGGCGGAAGCGGTAGTGCGTGTCGAACGTCACGATCGCGCCGTCGATCGCCCGCACCGCGTGATGGAGATCGACGATGCCGAATTCGTGCGACTCGATGCGGCGCGCCGACTGCGCGGGCGTCCATGCTCGCCACGGTTCGGTGCGCGGGTTGCGGGTGTCGAACAGGAAGCGGCCGCCGTCGGCGAGCACGCGTCGCACGCCGCGCAGCGTCGCGTCGATGTCGTCGTCGGTCAGCAGGCACTGGAACGCGTGACCGGTCATCACGACCGCATCGAACGGCGTGCCCGGCGGCAGGCCGTCGAGCGCGCACGCGAACCAGCGTACGGCGTCGGCGCCCGGCTGGCGTCGCGCGTAATCGAGCATCGCCGGCGCGGGATCGATCGCGACGACGTCGTGCCCGGCCGCCGCGAGCCGTCGCGCGAACGTGCCGGTGCCGCAGCCGAGATCGAGGACGCGTCGCCGGGTGGCGCCGATCGCGCCGGCGTAGAACGCGAAGTCCCGATCGCCGGCGTTGAACAGGTCGTACACCGCGACGAGCCGCGGGTCGGTATAGAGCAGGTCCGCGCCGGCGGGCGTCATACGCTCATGCGCATCAGCGCTGCTGCACGGCCACGCGCAGCCCGAGCGCGATGAAGATCGAGCCGATGATCTTGCCCTGCCAGCGCGTGAGCCACGTGAGCCGCTTCACGATGCGGCCGAGCGGGCGGATCGAGCACGCGATCAGCGTCGTGTAGAGCGAGCTGAGCACGACGAAGATCAGCCCGAGCACCGCGAACTGCACGAACGTCGAGCCGCGTTCCGGATGCACGAACTGCGGCATGAACGCGAGAAAGAACAGCGCGGTTTTCGGATTCAGCACTTCGGCGGGAATCGCCTGCAGGTACGCCTTGAGCGGCGTGACGGGCGACACCTGCGGCAGCGACGGATCGGACGGTTTCTCCAGCAGCGCGCGCACGCCGAGATAGATCAGGTACGCGGCGCCGACCAGCTTCACGACGTTGAACGCGAGCGCCGACGTCATCAGCAGCGCGGACAGCCCGACGGCCGCGAACAGCGTATGCACGAAGTCGCCGCTCGCGACGCCCAGGCCGGTCAGGATGCCGGTCTTGCGGCCGCCCTGCACGGTGCGGCTCAGCACGAGCAGCACGGCGGGGCCGGGGATCAGGAACAGGCCCAGAACGACGGCCGTGAAGGTGGTCAGCGTGGTCAGGTCGAACATGGCGGCTCCGGCAGGTTCGCGCAGCGGCGGGGGATCGGCGCATTGTATTCGGTTCGGCGCGCGGGTGCAGGCGCCCTCGAACGGCACGGCTGCGGCCGCGCCTTTCTGGTATAAGCACGACAGGACGCGCCGGCGTCCGGCCTTTTTTCACGACCCGTCGTTCCATGCGCGACCTTCCACCGACCACCGATCCCGCTGCGGACGCCGACGTCTATCACGTGCCGCGTCCGCTCGTCGTGTTCGGCGGCTCGGTCGTCGAGCCCGAATGGCGGCTGGAGCGGCACAGCCATCGCCAGGCGCAGCTGCTCTACACGCTGACCGGCGTCGTCTATTGCGAGATCGACGGCGGCGTGTGGACCGCGCCGCCGCAATGCACGGTCTGGATTCCCGGCGATGTCCCGCACGCGGCGCGCGGCTCGGCCGGCGCGACCTTCTACGCGGTGCTGGTCGAACCCGACGCGGCGCTCGACCTGCCCACGCGCTGTTGCACGCTGGGCGTGTCGCCGCTGCTGCGCGAACTGCTGCTGAAGGCGGCCAGCTTCCCGAATCTGTACGACGTCGACGGGCCGCAAGGGCGGCTGGTGGCGACGCTGCTCGACGAACTCGTCGCGGCGCCGGTCGAGGACCTGTACCTTCCGATGCCGGCCGACCGCCGGCTGCGCAAGCTGATCGACCATCTGCTCGACGACCCGGCCGACAAGTCGCCGCTGCCCGAGCTCGCGCGGCGTGCGGGCATCAGCGAGCGCAGCCTGACGCGGCTCGCGACGAGGGAGCTCGGCATGAGCCTGGGCGACTGGCGCCGGCGGCTGCACGTCGCGCTGTCGCTGCGGATGCTGACGACCGGCCGCCGCGTGCACCAGATCGCGATCGATCTCGGCTACGAAAGCGCGAGCAGCTTCGTCACGATGTTCCGCAAGGCGACCGGCAAGCCGCCGACGCAATTCCTGACCGACCGGCAACGCTGAACCGCCGGGCTGCGCGCCCGTGCACGGTTGGCCGGATTGAAAAAGCAGTTGGCCGGGATGAGAAATGACGCATCAGGTCTCGATCCATAAAATGAGAATCGTTCTCATCTGGAGGCCAACATGCAAATCGTCACGACTGAATTCCCGTTTGTCTGGCTGCGTTACAGCGGCTCGACCCACACCGATCCCGCCCGCCTGCTTGCCGAACTCGACGCGCTGCTGGCGCGCCGCGAACGCTTCGTTCTTCTGACCGACGACGCGCCGTCCGGCGACGATCGCGCCGACAACGATCACGAGATGCGCAAGCAGCTCGCGAAGTGGAGCAAGGCCAACCGCGCGCTGTCGCGCGAATGGATTCCCGGGATGATCGCGATCGAGCCCAATGCGGCGCGGCGCGTGGCGCTCAATGCCTTTTCGGGTGCCTTCGAGAAGGTCTGGGGGTATCCGCTGAACGCGGCGGCGAGCCGCGACGACGCGCTGGCGCTCGCGCAACGGCTGCTCGCCGAACCGGCGCCCGGCGTCGCGGCGGCGAACGCCTGACCCGACGGCCGCGCCGGCGCGCGGCTTGCGTCGACATCGACACGCACGCACGGTGCGCGAACGCGCGCCGCGGCAGAGTGCAACCATGCAGAGGTGTCCGGTGGACAATCCGATCCGCGCGATGCGCATCTTCACGCGCATCGTCGAAATGAACAGTTTTACGCGCGCGGCGCAGGCGCTCGGCATTTCGCGCGCCACCGCCACGCGCACCGTGCAGGAGCTCGAAGCGGCGCTCGGCATGCCGCTGCTGGTGCGCACGACGCGCGCGCTGCGGCCGACGCCCGAAGGCGACGCGTATTACCGGCGCTGCGTCAGCATCACGGCGGACGTCGACGAGCTCGAAGCGAGCATCCGCGGCGCCGCGCTGCATCCGAGCGGGCCGCTGCGCGTCGAATTGCCGGCGTCGGTGGCGGGCGCGATCGTGTTGCCGGCGCTCGGCGAATTTCATACCCGGCATCCCGATCTGGAGCTGATGCTCGCCGTGGCCGGGCGCGCGGGCGACCGCATCGGCGACGCGATCGATTGCAGCGTCCGGCTCGGTGCGCTGCCCGATTCGTCGCTCGTCGCGCGCCGGCTCGGCGCGCTCGAGCGCGTGACCTGCGCGAGCCCTGCGTATCTCGACCGCTTCGGCGTGCCGCGCACACCCGACGATCTGGGCGCGCATCGTGCGATTTGCGGATCGCACGTGTTCGGCCAGCGTCCGGCGGAGCTCGAGTTCATGGTGGACGACGCGGTGCGCAAGGTGCGGCTCGACGGCATCGTCAGCGTGGACGACGAGCAGGCGTATCTCGCCTGCGGCGTGCACGGCCTCGGACTGATCCAGCCGACGCGCGTCGCCGCGCAGCCGCTGATCGAGGCGGGACGGCTGCGGGAGGTGCTGCCGTGTTGGCAACCCGATGCGCTCGCCGTGTCGGTCGTCTACGTGAAGCGCCCGCATGTGTCGCCCGGCGTGCGCGCGTTCGTCGACTGGATCGCGGAGCGTTTCGTGCAGGCCGGGAAGGAACACACAGGGCT
>NZ_JACCQA010000033.1:0-86628 GCF_015712215.1 Burkholderia sp. 9779_493 | reverse complement strand
TGGGGTAGTGCAGCTCATGACTGGAAGACCGCCATGAACCAATTCGCTATCCTTTACGCAGATCGATTCATCCGGCCTTCCGTGTAATTACTCAACCCGCCTTGAACACGGAAATCCTGACACCCCCCGCGGCCGCGCCTGTCGTAGTCGATGCATCCGATCGATCAGGACGAACCTGCGTGCCGCAGGCGAAAGCCGTCTCGCAGCAGCGTCGCGCCCCTGTCGGAGGAAGCGGCTTTCCGGCGCCGACCCAGCGTCCGCCGCAGGATCACGACGACAGAATCGCAGGGATTTTCTCAACAATCCGCCCTGCCCGCCGTTAATGAACTAGCCGCCGAAAATCAAAACAAATCCTGATCGGCGCTTAATCCCGCTCCCGAAAAATTTCAATTCGTCGATAAGAAGGCAATTCCCGTCTCTTATCGGAGAAATGAAAATTTACACGGCCGAAGCCCCACCCCATAAGGCTTTCACCGCCTTAAGCCCACGCCATTGCTCATACAAAAGCGATCGTTTCTGCATCAATTCAATTACATTACACAAAATTACACAGACCAAATAATCGCCGTCGATACGATCGTCTTCAAACAGGAATCGGCATCTTTCGACCTCGCGCCTGCACATGCCGGAAAGGCGGGCGCGCGCGGCCGGGCTGATGCCGTGAAGTACCGGAGGGTCATCGCGCAGTCGCACGACTGCATTCACTCACCAGCTCGTTACGGGGACCGAACATGGGCTATCAGCAGGGCTTGAGCGGATTGGCCGGTGCGTCGAGCAATCTCGACGTCATCGGCAACAACATCGCGAACGCAAACACGGTCGGCTTCAAGCAGGGACGCGCGAACTTCGCCGACATGTACGCGAATTCGGTCGCGACGTCGGTCAACACGCAGATCGGCATCGGCACGCGGCTCGCGTCGGTGCAGCAGAATTTCGGCCAGGGGACGATCAATTCGACGAAGTCGTCGCTCGACGTCGCGATCAACGGCAACGGCTTCTTCCAGATGTCCAGCAACGGCGTAACCACGTACTCGCGCGACGGCACGTTCCATCGCGACAAGAACGGCGCGATCGTCGACGCGCAAGGCCGCAACCTGATGGGCTATGCGGCGGGCGCCGGCGGCGTGATCAACACCGCGCAGACCGTGCCGCTCCAGGCGCCGACCAACAACATCGCGCCGCGCGCGACGAGCAAGATCACCGGCCAGTTCAACCTGAACGCGCAGGACAAGGTGCCGGCCAAGACGCCGTTCAACGCGACCGACAACACGACGTACAACTACAACTCGTCGATCCAGGTCTACGACACGCTCGGCGGCTCGCAGCAGGTCACGATGTACTTCGCGAAGAGCGCGGCCGGCACGTGGCAGGCCTACGCGGGCGTGCAGGGCCAGACGCCGACGAATCTCGGCACCGTCACGTTCGATGCGTCGGGCCGGATCAGCTCGACGACGTCGGCCGCGACCGGCCAGCCGACGCCGAGCCTCGGCCAGTTCGCGTTCTCGATCCCGAACACGACGGGCGGCGCCAATCCGCAGAACCTGACGCTCGACCTGGGCGGCACGACGCAGTACGGCGGCAAGGACGGCGTGACCAATCTCGCGCAGGACGGCTTCGCGAGCGGCACGCTGACGACGTTCTCGATCGGCACCGACGGCAAGCTGACCGGCAACTACTCGAACGGCCAGAGCGCGGTGCTCGGCCTGATCGCGCTCGCGAACTTCAACAACCCGAACGGGCTCGTGAACATCGGCGGCAACCAGTATGCGGAAACGGCCGCGTCCGGCGTGCCGCAGATCGCCGCGCCGGGCAGCACGAACCACGGCACGCTGCAGGGGAGCGCGCTGGAAAATTCGAACGTGAACCTGACGACCGAGCTCGTGAACCTGATCACCGCGCAGCGCAATTACCAGGCGAACGCGCAGACGATCAAGACCCAGCAGGCGGTCGACCAGACGCTGCTGAACCTGCGTTGAACCGCGCATGAAAAACGCGCCGCGCCGGCCCCGGATCTCGAGGCCGACGCGGCGCGTCGTGTCATGCAGCCCGGCCCGCTGGCCGGACAGCCGTGCTTACTTGTCGAGCAGGATGCGCAGCATGCGGCGCAGCGGCTCGGCCGCGCCCCACAGCAGCTGATCGCCGACCGTGAACGCCGACAGGTATTCGCCGCCCATCGCGAGCTTGCGCAGGCGGCCGACCGGCACCGTCAGCGTGCCGGTGATCTTCGCCGGCGACAGGTCGCGCATCGACGCTTCACGCTCGTTCGGCACGACCTTCACCCAGTCGTTCGCGGACGCGAGGATGCCGTTGATTTCGTCGAGCGGCACGTCCTTCTTCAGCTTGATCGTCAGCGCCTGCGAATGGCAGCGCATCGCACCGATCCGCACGCACAGCCCGTCGACCGGGATCGCACCCGGCTCGCCCATCGCCGGCTTGCCGAGGATCTTGTTGGTTTCCGCGCCGCCCTTCCACTCTTCCTTCGACATCCCGTTGCCGAGATCCTTGTCGATCCACGGGATCAGCGAACCGGCGAGCGGCACGCCGAACTGGCTCGTCGGCATCGCGTCGCTGTTCATCGTCGCGAGCACGCGGCGGTCGATGTCGAGGATCGCGGAAGCCGGATCGGCGAGCTGCTCCTGCACCGAACCATGCAGCGCGCCCATCTGCGACAGCAATTCGCGCATGTTCTGCGCGCCCGCGCCGGATGCGGCCTGGTAGGTCATCGCCGTCATCCAGTCGACGAGGTTCTCGCGGAACAGGCCGCCGAGCGCCATCAGCATCAGGCTGACCGTGCAGTTGCCGCCGATGAAGTTCTTCGTGCCCTTGACGAGCGCGTCCCTGATCACGTCGAGGTTGACCGGATCGAGGATGATGACCGCGTCGTCCTTCATCCGCAGCGACGACGCCGCGTCGATCCAGTAGCCGTTCCAGCCGGCCGCGCGCAGCTTCGGAAACACGTCGTTCGTGTAGTCGCCGCCCTGGCACGTGATGATCACGTCGCACTTCTTCAGCTCGTCGACGTTGGTCGCGTCCTTGAGCGTAGTCTCGTTTTTCGCGAACGACGGCGCCTTGCCGCCCGTGTTGCTGGTGCTGAAGAACACCGGTTCGATCAGGTCGAAATCGCCCTCTTCCTGCATGCGCTGCATCAGGACGCTGCCGACCATGCCGCGCCAACCTACGAGACCTACGTTCATGACTAACCCTTTGCTTGAATGGAGCTTCCCCGCCATTTCCGTCCCCGCGTGACCGCGCGGGGAAACAGGCGGGCACGACGGCGATCAGCGTTTAATGATCGTTTTCGTGGTAATGGTTTTCGTGATGACGATGGCGCGCGCACCCGCACGGGCAGTGTTGCCGTGGAGTTTCAGGACCGGGGAGATCAGGGAAATCAGCGCCATCGTTCGAGTCTACACAAAGCCGCTGGCCCGCACAACGGCCAACGGTGCGCGAACCGGCCGATTTTTACGGCCCGTTCGCGCCCTTTTCATCTTGGTTACCGGACTTCGATCCGTCCGCTTACAGCGCCGCGACCACCGCGTCGCCCATCGCCGCCGTGCCGACCTGCTTGCAGCCCGGCGTCGCGATGTCGCCCGTGCGATAACCCTGTTCGAGCACCGTTTTCACCGCACGCTCGATGCGATCGGCCTGCTCGGCGCGATTCAGCGAGTAGCGCAGCAGCATCGCGGCCGACAGGATCGTCGCGAGCGGGTTCGCGATGCCCTTGCCGGCGATGTCCGGCGCCGAACCGTGCGACGGCTCGTACAGGCCCTTGTTGTTCTTGTCGAGCGACGCCGACGGCAGCATGCCGATCGAACCCGTCAGCATCGACGCTTCATCCGACAGGATGTCGCCGAACATGTTGCCCGTGACGATCACGTCGAACTGCTTCGGCGCCTTCGCGAGCTGCATCGCCGCGTTGTCGACGTACATGTGCGACAGCTCGACGTCCGCGTATTCCTTCGACACGTCGATCATGATGTCGCGCCAGAACTGCGACGTTTCCAGCACGTTCGACTTGTCGACCGACAGCAGCTTCTTCGCGCGCTTTTGCGCGGCCTGGAACGCGACGTGCGCGATGCGACGCACTTCCGGCTCCGAATAGCGCATCGTGTCGAAGCCTTCGCGCGCGCCGGCGAACGGGCCGTCCGGCGCCGCGCGCACGCCGCGCGGCTGGCCGAAGTAGATGTCGCCGTTCAGTTCGCGCACGATCAGGATGTCGAGGCCCGCGACGAGCTCCGGCTTCAACGGCGACGCATCGACGAGCTGCGGATAGCAGATCGCCGGGCGGAAGTTCGCGAACAGCTCGAGGTGCTTGCGCAGCCCGAGGATCGCCTGCTCGGGGCGCAGCGCGCGCTCCAGCGAGTCGTACTTCCAGTCGCCGACCGCGCCGAACAGGATCGCGTCGGCCTGCTTCGCGAGCGCCAGCGTCGCGTCGGGCAGCGGATGGCCGCTCGCCTCGTAGCCCGCGCCGCCGACCGGCGCCTGTTCGAGTTCGAACGTCTCGTCGAGTGCGTTCAGCACCTTCACGGCTTCATTGACGATTTCCGGACCGATGCCGTCGCCGGGCAGCACTGCAATCTTCATGCGAAATTCCTGACTGGGTAGGTTGTTGGAGAGACAGGCCGGCGAGCGCGCGCACGGCGCACCCGCCACGCGCGATCAGCCGACCAGCTTCGTGTTGAGCCACGGCTGCTTCACGAGCCGCTCCGCTTCGAACTGGCGGATCTTGTCCGCGTGGCGCAGCGTGAGGCCGATGTCGTCGAAGCCGTTCAGCAGGCAGTACTTGCGGAACGCGGTGATCTCGAACGGATACTCGCGGCCGTCGCCCGCGCGCACGACCTGCGCGTCGAGGTCGATCGTCAGCTGGTAGCCGTTGAACGCATACGTGTCGTTGAACAGGTGATCGACCTGCTGCTCGGTCAGCACGATCGGCAGCAGGCCGTTCTTGAAGCAGTTGTTGAAGAAGATGTCCGCGAAGCTCGGCGCGATGATCGCGCGGAAGCCGTACTGCTGCAGCGCCCACGGCGCGTGCTCGCGCGAGCTGCCGCAGCCGAAATTCTTGCGGGCGAGCAGCACCGATGCGCCCTGGTAGCGCGGCTGGTTCAGCACGAAGTCCGGGTTCAGCGGACGCTTCGAGTTGTCCTGCCCCGGCTCGCCGTGATCGAGGTAGCGCCATTCGTCGAACGCGTTCGGACCGAAGCCCGTGCGCTTGATCGACTTCAGGAACTGCTTCGGGATGATCGCGTCCGTATCGACGTTCTCGCGATCGAGCGGCGCGACGACGCCGGTATGTACAGTGAATTTTTCCATGATCCGTCTATCCGGTTGAAGGGCCGGCACGCGGCCGGCGCCCATCGACAAATTCTCGGTGGCGGTGTCAGTCCGCGGCGCGCTTCAGCGCGTTGCCGGCGGCGTTGACGTCCTCGCCGAAGCCTCGGACGGTATTGCAGCCCGCAAGGCCGAAGCCCAGCCCCGCCAGCGCCAGCGCGGCAACCAGCCGCGCGATGACCTTCGATGCCGTCACGCGTTACCCCAGCTGGCGAATGTCGACGAAGTGGCCTTCGATCGCGGCGGCCGCCGCCATCGCGGGGCTCACGAGGTGCGTGCGGCCGCCCGCGCCCTGCCGGCCTTCGAAGTTGCGGTTCGACGTCGACGCGCAGCGCTCGCCCGGATCGAGCCGGTCGGCGTTCATCGCGAGGCACATCGAGCAGCCCGGCTCGCGCCATTCGAAACCCGCGTCGGTGAACACCTTGTCGAGCCCTTCGCGCTCGGCCTGCGCCTTCACGAGGCCCGAGCCCGGCACGACCATCGCGAGCCGCACGTTCGACGCGATGCGACGGTTCAGCTTCTTCACGACATACGCGGCCGCGCGGATATCCTCGATCCGTGCATTCGTGCACGAGCCGATGAAGATCTTGTCGACCTTGATCGATTCGATCGGCGTGTTCGGCTCGAGCGCCATGTACGCCAGCGCGCGCTCCATCGCGTCGCGCTTGACCGGATCCTTCTCGCGCTCGGGATCGGGCACGCGACCGTCGATCGACGTGACCATTTCCGGCGACGTGCCCCACGTGACCTGCGGGACGATCTCGGCCGCGTTCAGCTCGACCACGCGGTCGAAGTGCGCGCCGTCGTCCGACTTGAACTGGCGCCAGTATTCGACGGCCTGATCCCATTCCGCGCCGGTCGGCACGAACGGACGGCCCTTCAGGTAGTCGATCGTCGTGTCGTCCACCGCGACCATGCCCGCGCGCGCGCCGGCTTCGATCGCCATGTTGCAGACGGTCATGCGGCCTTCCATCGTCAGCGCGCGAATGGTCGAGCCGCCGAATTCGATCGCGTAGCCGGTGCCGCCCGCGGTGCCGATCTTGCCGATGATCGCGAGCACGATGTCCTTCGCGGTGCAGCCGCGCGGCAGTGCGCCCTCGACCTTCACGAGCATGTTCTTGCTCTTCTTCTGCAGCAAGGTCTGCGTCGCGAGCACGTGCTCGACTTCCGACGTGCCGATGCCGTGCGCGAGCGCGCCGAACGCGCCGTGCGTCGACGTATGCGAATCGCCGCACACGATCGTCATGCCCGGCAGCGTCGCGCCCTGTTCCGGCCCGATGATGTGGACGATGCCCTGGCGCACGTCGTTCATCTTGAACTGGGTGATGCCGAATGCGTCGCAGTTCGCGTCGAGCGTGTCGACCTGCAGCTTCGAGACGGGATCGGCGATGCCGTGGCTGCGGTCCGTGGTCGGCACGTTGTGGTCCGACACGGCCAGGTTCGCGCTGATGCGCCACACCGGGCGCTGCGCCATCTTCAGCCCTTCGAATGCCTGCGGGCTCGTGACTTCATGCAGCAGCTGACGGTCGATATAGAGCAGGGTCGTGCCGTCTTCCTCGGTGTGGACCACGTGGGTGTTCCACAGTTTGTCGTAGAGAGTCTGTGCCATGGGTATGCGGGGTCGTTGTGACTACAAGCCTTGCGGATGCGGTCGATTATGCCACGCAGAACGCGTCGCGGCGCAGGCCGGGCGCGAAAAAACCCATTAAAAACAGTGGTTTGGCTGGTAGTGCCAATACCTGTATCGGCATTACCCGCCAACATGTGGCACGCACGATCCGGCGCGCGGCGATCGCGCGCGGGGTGCGCTGCGCGTCTAGCCGCCCGGATATTCGCGATTGATCAGGTCGAGCCGCAGCATCGCGAGCTGCATGCCGGCATTGCTCATCAGGTAAAGATCGCGCCGCCGCATCGCCGGCTGCTGGGCCGATGCATCATAGGCGCCGGGCAGCGCCAGTCCGGCCGGCACCGCCGCCTGCATCCCCGCCGCATTCGACATGCGCACGGCGATCGACGCCTGATCGCGATGCGTGACCACGCCGACCTTGCCGAGCGCCGCGGCCGAACCGGCCTGCCTGACGATCGCGGCGGCGACGCCGTCGGGTGTCGGTATCGGGCTGCCGGCGACCGCGGCAGGCGTCGCGATCGACGTCACGCCGGCCGTCAGTCCGTACTTCGACGCGAGCACGCTCGCGACTTCCTGCTGCGCGAAAACCGGCACCGCGGCTTTCTGCCGAAGCTGGAACACGGCGTCGGCGATGGCCTCGTTCACGGGGCCCGGCAGCGGCGCGGCGGCCGATGACCCGGCGCGGCTGCCGAAGCCGAACGCGACGATCGTGTTGACGCCGGCCGCGTCGACGGACGGCGGCGTCCACGCGAAAAACGTGTCGAGCAGGTAACCGGTTTCGTCGGCGGCAGTCGCGCGATCGTTCAGTTCGTTCGTCAGCTTGCCGAGCATCTGGCGCTGCAGTTCCGCATCGGAAACGGGGGCGTCGCTTGCGAACGCGGGCGCGGCGGCGCACGAGGCGGCGAGCAATGAAGTGGAGGCGAGAAAATGGCGGCGGTTCGTCATGGTCACGGAATTCGAATGGGAAACGACGGAAGGCATCAGCCTTTCGGGAACGCCTGCATCGTCGCGGTCATCGCGTGCGTCAGCATCTGCGCATACATGTCGTGCACGAGATAGAGGCTGCGGTTGCGCGTCCACGGCTGGCCCGACTGCGGGTCGTACGTGGTCGGCAGCGGCACCTCGGCGACCGCGGCCGCCTGCATGCCCGCCTGCCGCGAGGTCTGGATGCAGCGCTTCGCATGATCGCGATGGCCAACCACCGCGACGGTGCCCATCGCGGCCGCGACGCCCGCACGCGATACCGCCACGGCCGCGACGCCCGCGGTGCTCAGGTAGACGATCGAGCCGTCGCTCGCAATCACCGGTTCGATCGACGACAGCACGTCGGCGCCCAGCCCGTATTTCGATACGAGAAAGCGCGCGATTTCCCACTGCGCGTAGACCTTGACCGGTTTCAACTGGCGGATGCGGTACACGGCGTCCGCGAGCGCTTCGTTGACGGGCCCCGGATCGGGCAGCGCGGACTGGTTGCCGCCGGTGCTCGACGTATTGCCGCTCGCCGCGTTCGGACGATTGCCGAAGCTGTACGCGACGATCGCGCCGATCTGCGCGGCCGGCACCGTCGGCAGCGCCCACGTGAAGCCGACATCGGTCATCGCCGGCACGATCGCGTCGACCGTCGCCGCATCGTCGAGCTGGGCGTTCAGTTTCGCGGACATCTGCGCGGCGAGCGCGGCGTCGCCGATCGGCGCCGACGTGACGTCGTCGCCGCCGCCGCATGCGCCGAGGAATGACGCCGCCGCGACGGCCGGCGCGGCGGACAGGAATGTTCTGCGGGACGAGGCCGGGGGATGCTGACTCATGGGTGCGAGATGAAAGGAGGCGAATGACGAGCGCGCCTGACGACAAGCAGGACCGCCGGATTTCGCGGAATCAAGGGGAAAGGCAACGGCAGCCACGCATGAAACGGCATCGCGACGCATCACCGATCGGCGAAGCGCGATCGTAGGCGGCGTTGGTTAAATTGGAGTGAAAATGCCGATCGAATCCGCTCGGCTACCGCTCCGTTTCGCCGATGGTCGAAGCCGTTTCATCCGTGGCGAGCGCATCGCCCCTTGTTTCGCCGGTGGCCGGCGCGGGGTTTCGACGTATCGACGCGCGCGCTACGATGACGCAACGCACGTTCCCGTGATCCGGACCCGGAGCCCTCATGAAGCTCGGCCTGAAAGAATCGCTTGCGCGCCTCGACGACGCAGGCACGCTGTTCACGACGCTGTTTCACCACGGTACGCTCGACGTCGAGCTGTACCGGCCGCGCATCGAGGATCGGCAGACGCCGCACGTGCGCGACGAGGTCTACGTGATCGCCGCCGGCACGTCGCGCTTCGTCGTCGACGGGCGTGAATGCGACGTCGCGGCCGGCGACGCGCTGTTCGTCCCCGCGCACGCCGAGCATCGCTTCGTCGGCTTCTCCGACGATTTCTCGACATGGGTGTTCTTCTACGGCCCCGAAGGCGGCGAACGCGGCGCGTGACGCGCGACGCCCGCGGCACTTTCCCCGCGATCTCCTAGACTGTCTATTCGCAGCGGGAGCCGCATGGCCGCCCCGCCTTCATGCAGCCGGCAGCATTCGGTTCAACGAACAGGAGAACAGCATGCGATATGAACTCTATTACTGGCCCGAGATCCAGGGCCGCGGCGAGTACGTACGGCTCGCGCTCGAGGCCGCCGAAGCCGACTACGTCGACGTCGCGCGCGAATCGGGGCGCGGAATGGGCGTGACGGCCATGATGCGCATGATGGACAGCACGCAGGCCGAATGCGTGCCGTTCGCACCGCCGTTCCTGAAGGCGGGCGACGTGGTCGTCGGGCAGACCGCGAACATCCTGCTGTTTCTCGGCGCGCGGCTCGGGCTCGCGCCCGACGACGAAGCCGGCCGGCTGTGGGTGCATCAGATCCAGCTGACCGCCGCCGATTTCATCACCGAGATCCACGACACGCACCATCCGATCGGCAGCGGCCTGTACTACGAGGACCAGAAAGCGGAAGCGGCCGAGCGCGCGGCCGATTTCCTCGAGAACCGGCTGCCGAAGTTCCTTGGCTACTTCGATCGCGTGCTCGAACAGAATCCGCACAAGAACGGTTATATCGCGGGCAACGCGCTCAGCTATGCGGACCTGACGATGTTCCAGTTGATCGAGGGGCTGCGCTATGCGTTCCCGAAGGCGATGAAGCGCGCGGAGCGCAAGGTCGCGGCGCTCGTCGCGCTGCACGATCGCGTCGCGGAGCATCCGCCCGTCGCGCGCTACCTGGCATCGGAGCGCCGCATCCCGTTCAACGACATGGGGATCTTCCGGCACTATCCGGAGCTGGACAAGTAACGGCGGCGGCACGCGTCGTTCACGCGGCGGCGACCGCCGTCTCGTGCAGGTGGCGCCACACGATCAGGCCGTCCGCTTCGCGCCGGAACACAGGACGATCTCGCAAGCGGCACGCTGGTCGACGCGCTGCCCGCGTACCGGTTTCCGCAGCAGAACGTCTATGCGCTGTACGTCGCGACGCGACACGTGCCGCAGAAGGTACGCGCATGGGTGGATTTCATGAAGGCGCAGTTGAAGCAGGCACGCTGACCGAAACGCGCGTGGCGGCACGGCTCGCTCGACGGAGGCCATGCGATTCGCGCCGGCTCCCGTCGCCTCGCCGTCGCCCGCCGGCGATCAGCGCGGCTGCCCGTGCTGCGAGGCCGCCGCGTCGACGGCCTCGACCGAGCGCGTGAGCCACGGCCCGATGTCCATCTCTTCGTAGCGCACGAGCCGGCTCTTGCGCGCGCGGCGATACGCCCACCAGATCGCGACGAACAGCGGAATCCACACATAGATCGACAGCACTTCCATCCAGTCGATGTGCGCCGCGAAGAATGCCTGGTAATCCTGGCCCAGCGAAATCACGATGCAGATCGCGATCGCGAACAACGGCCCGAACGGAAACCATTTCGCGCGATACGGCAGCTGGTCGAGCCGATAGCCCTGCTTCAGGAATCCCTTGCGGAACCGGTAATGGCAGACCGCGATGCCGAGCCACGCGATGAAGCCGGTGATGCCGACCGTATTCAGCAGCCACAGATAGATGCGCTGGTTGCTGGTCAGCGACGTGAGGAAGCACAACCCGCCGACGGCCATCGTCGCGTACAGCGCGTTGCGCGGCACGCCGCCCGGCGACAGCGTCGCGAACATGGCCGGCGCGCGCCCTTCCGATGCGAGGTTGTACAGCATCCGCGTCGCCGCGTAGGTGCCGGAATTGCCGGCCGACAGCACGGCCGTCAGGATCACCAGGTTCATCGCGCCGGCCGCGAGCGGGAACCCCGCATGGCTGAACACCAGCGTGAACGGGCTCACGCCGATGTCGGTCACGTCGCTCTTCAGCAGGTTCGGATCGGTGTACGGCACCAGCAGGCCGATGACGAAGATCGCGAGCACGTAGAACAGCATGATCCGCCAGAAAATCTGCTTCACCGCGCGCGGGATCGTCTTGCGCGGGTTTTCCGATTCGCCGGCCGTGATGCCGACCAGCTCGGTGCCGAGGAACGAGAAGCCCGCGATCAGCGCGACGCTCATCATCGCGTGCACGCCGCCGACGAACGGCGCGTCGCCGGTCGTGAAGTTGCGCCAGCCGACCGGATGCCCGGTCCCGAGCACGCCGGCCGCGATCAGCAGCCCGGCCGCGATGAATGCGATCACGGTGACGACCTTGATCAGCGAGAACCAGTATTCCGATTCGCCGAAGCCGCGCACCGACAGCGTATTGAGCAGGAAGATCAGCACGAGGAAGCTCGCGCCCCACCACACGCCGGGCACCGACGGAAACCAGTAGCGCATCACGATCTGCGCGGCGACCAGCTCGATCGCGATCGTCACCGCCCAGCTGTACCAGTAGGTCCAGCCGAGCGCGACGCCGAAACCTTCGTCGACGTACTTCTCGCCGTAGATCGCGAACGAGCCCGATACCGGCATCAACGCGGCCATCTCGCCGAGCCCGGTGACGACGAAATAGACCATGATCCCGATCGCGAGATACGCGGCGATCGCCCCGCCCGGCCCCGCCTGCGCGACCGACGCGCCCGACGCGACGAACAGCCCCGTGCCGATCGAACCGCCGATCGCGATCATCGCGATGTGGCGGCCCTGCAGACGACGCTTCAGCGTCGCCCCGGACGACGCGGCCGTCTCCGCTGCCGCTTGCATAGCATCCATAGTGTTCACCCTGATTGTGATCCGGTCGGCCAAATTTGATTTGGAATGCAAATCGATCGGCCTGGTCATTCGCCTCGAAACCGGCCCTGCCGGGCCGGTCGCATCACACGACGCTGCGCTTGATCGCCTGCAGTTCGGCCGTCGTCACGATCTTCTCGATCCGGAATCGCGGGCTTTCCAGCCATACGTTCGCGATCCGCCGGTACTCGTCGAGATCCTCGCACGCGAGCCGCACGAGAAAATCGAACGTGCCGCTGACGAGCCAGCAATCGAGCACGGCCGGATTCGCGCGCATTTCCTCCTCGAACGGCGCCTGCGAACGCCCGTGGTCGGCCAGCACGATCTGCGCGATCACGACGATCGGCTTGGTCGCGCGCGGCGCCTTGATCACCGCGCGATACCCTTCGATCACGCCGAGCGCCTCGAGCCGCTCCACGCGCGCCTGGCACGGCCGCGGCGTGAGGTTCACGAGCTCCGACAGCTTCCGGTACGAAATTCGCCCGTCGGTACGCAGGATGTCGAGGATCCGGAGATCGATCTTGTCGAGCTGCATCTTCTTGTCGGTCATCCGCGTTCGCTCCGGTCGGGTCGTGGCTGGTGCGCGGAACGTGTGCCGTTCCGCACGGGGGCCACATTATCCGGCCGAAGCGGCCGCGCGCCAATCGGCTAGAACCGCAGCGACAGGCAGGTCAGGCCGCCGTCCATCTTGCGGAACTCGCTCGTGTCGATCACGTGCAGCGGCATGCCGAGCGACGCGATCGCGTCATGCACGCGCGGATAGCCGGCCGGCGTGATCAGCGTACCGTTCACGCGCAGCGTGTTGCCCGCGTATTCGTCGGCGGCCGAGATCGCGATCCGGCGATAGTCGGCGAATGCCGGATGCGCGGCCAGCGCGTCGGTCACGAGCAGCGTGTCGTCGCCGAGCGCGTTGACGACCGATTTCAGGTGCAGGCCGGCGCCGACCGGCACAGCGACGACCGAATAGCCATGGCGCGACACCAGCGCGTCGAACGCGGCGATGCCTTCCGCGTCGGTGCGGCTCGTCAGGCCGATGAAGAAGCGCTTGCCGACCAGCATCACGTCGCCGCCGTCGAGACGGCCGGACTGCATCGGCAGCAGTTCGCGATGCGCGGCGAGCGCCGCTTCGATATGAACCGTCTCGCCGCGCCGGGCGGGCGCGCCGGGACGCGTGATCGCCGCGAATTCCGGCGTGACGACGGCGACGTCCTCGACGAAGTGCGAATCGGGAAACGCCTCCAGCGGCGGCAGTTCGGTCAACTCGACGCCGAGCGTGCGCAGCGCGTCGCAGTACGCGTGGAACTGCGTGAGCGTCTTGTCGTAATCGGGTGTGCCGAGTTCGGCGGTGGTCAGGCCCGCGCCGCAGGACGGCGCGGGACGGCGAACGATCGCTTGCGTGAATTGCATCGACTCCTCCATGGTCTGCGCCGCATCCGTGCGGCGCACGGGCCGGCGGCGTTGTGTCCGGACCATTATCGGAAGCCAAATTGCGCCATTCGCGTCGATTTCGGCGGCGCCGACAGCCGATTGCGTCGAATTGCGTGCACCACGCAGCGGATTCGGCAGACGGCCCGCCCGCGGTCTCGCGAACGGCCGTTCGGGGCCGCCGCACATGCTTTATGCACCGGGCGCGAACCCCATCTGTGAACGGCCGAGCGCCGTGAGTTCGCCCTCCTCCGCGCGGCCGTCGAAATCGACTTCGAAATGATCGGCCGGGAAATCGGGCGGGCTGTCGCCGCGCAGGAACGCGGAACGCTGGCGTTGCAGGTACGCGTCGTTCTTCGCGCAGCCGGGCGCGGCCGCAATGTACATCACGTTGCTGTCGCCGCTGCCGCGATGCGCATCCTCGACCGCATGCACGACGTCGCCGTGCCAGAACACCGCGTCGCCCGGCGCCATGTGCGGGATCGGCACCAGCGCGTCGAGCAGCAGCGCGTGCCATTCCGGGCGAATCGACAGCGCGCGGCCGGGACGCGCGCCGCACAGGTCGTCGTCGGCGACGTCGTCCTGCAGCGCGCGCAGCACGACATAGGCCATCGCGTTCGCGACCGGAATCAGCTGCAGCGTGCCGTCGCCGGGCCCTTGCGGCGTCAGCGCGGTCCAGCCCTGGAACGTGCGGAACATCGAACACACGGCCGGCGACGGAATCTCCTCGACGTCGGGTCGGAACGCCGCATCGAACGGATCGTAATCGCGCCAGCGGCCGGCCAGCACGTGACGATAGACCTGCCGAAAATTCGCGCCGAGCCAGCGCTCGACGGAACCGCCGTCGACATGCGGCGACAGCCCGAGCGACGTCGAACCGGGCGGCCGGCGGCGAATCCGGTCCGCATACGCGGGCACCTGGTCGGGATCGAAATGCGTGCGCGCGCCGTCCGCATGCCGCCACAAGCGGTTCAAAAACACGCGCGCCTGCGTGAGCGCAGGCGACTGGCGCGCAGCCACCTGCGGCTTCGACCAGTAGACGCCGTAAATCTGCGGCTTGCCCGACGCGAGATTGCCGAAGTAACGGTCCTCCGCGCGTGCATGCAGCCGCTCGGCGAAACGGTTCGCATCCAGATACGCGCCGATCTCGTCGTTCCAGTCGCTTGCCTGCCGCGCATCGAACACGCCGCGGATCACGACCGCGCCATGCGTGCGGATCGCGGCAAGTGCGTGCGGATCGACGCTCCCGGCCGCGATATCCGCGAACGGCACGACCGGAATCACGTCATGGCCATGCGCGTGCGCGCGGCGGATCGCGTCGACCTGCCGTGCAATGTCGCCTTCGAGTTCGCGGAACGTGGCCGCGTAACCGGGCAAGTCGGCGCGCAGCGCCCGTTTCGCCGCGCGAATCGCGGCGGGCAGATCGTCAATCGTCAGTTGCATCGTCGTCTCCTCGCTGAAGCGTGTCGTGATGTGCCGTCAGCGTACGGCCGGCGCATGGCCGCGATCACCACTATCCGGCCAATGATCGATACAATCCTGACAATCGCATGTCACTCGGGACGATGGCAGACCACGCAGAGCTTGTTGCCGTCCGGGTCGCGGAAATAGGCGCCGTAATAGTCGCGGTGATAGTACGGCCTCAGGCCCGGCGGCCCTTCGCAGGTGCCGCCCTGCCGCAGCGCGAGCGCGTGGCAGCGATCGACGTGCGCGCGGGTCGGTACATCGAACGCGATCGTATGGCCGTTGCCCGGCGCCGGCGCGTGGCCGTCGAGCGGCTTGCCGAAGAAGAACAGCGGCCGCTCGGCGTCGGCCGGCATCCAGCCCGACCAGCCGTCGGGCTCGCGGAATTTCAGGCGCAGCCCGAGTGCCGCGAACAGCGGCGCGTAGAAATCGTAGGCGCGCGCCGTATCGCTGACGCCCACGCAAACATGTGAAAACATGGCATCGCTCCGGGGTGACGATCGCTCACGATCATGCCACGACGCGCTGCCCGCCCCCACCGGAGGCCGTGATGAAACCGCAATACGAGCACGTGACGTTCGCATCCGGCTGTTCGATCCGCGTCTATCATCGCCAGCTCGCGCGCATCCCGTTCGAATGGCATCGCCATCCCGAGTACGAACTGACGCTGACGCTCAACAGCCGCGGCCAGCGCTTCATCGGCGATCACGTCGCACACTACGCGGACGACGATCTCGTGCTCGTGCCGCCCAACCTGCCGCATACGTGGTCGTCGAACGCGCGCATCGATCGCGACGCGCCCGAGGTGGCGCTCGTCGTCTGGTTCGACGGAGACTGGGCACGGCGGCTGGCCGACTGCTGCCCCGAATACGCGCCGCTGCGTTCGCTGCTGCGACGCGCGGCGCCCGGCCTGCGCTTCGACGGGGAGACGGCCCGCGCGATGCGCGCGCGGCTGCCGCTGTTGCTCGATCCGTCGCCGCGCGTGCGGCTCGCAGCCACGCTGGACACGCTTGCCGATCTCGCGGAAACCGGCGGCGAACCGCTCGCCACCGCGCACGCGTACGACCGGCCCGACGGCGCCGCGTCGCCCGCCGACCCGGCCGCCCCCGAAGCCGAGCGCCTCGACCGCGTGCTCGACGCGATCGACCGGCATTTCCACGAACCGCTGCGCATCGATGCACTCGCCGCTGCCGCGCACATGTCCGAACGCACGCTGCAACGGCTGTTCGTCCGGCATCTCGGCGAAAGCGTCGGCCGCTACGTGCAGCGGCTGCGGCTCGCGCATGCATGCCGCCACCTCGTCGGCACCGACTGGCCGATCGCGACGGTGGCCGCGCGCTGCGGCATTCCGAATGCCGCGAACTTCAATCGCCAGTTCCTCGCCGCGCGCGGCACGACGCCCGGCGCGTACCGGCAGTTCTTCAAGCAGCACGGCCACGCGCCCGACGGCGATGCGCCCGCGCTCGACACACGGCCGCCGTCGCTGGAGCGCCGCACCGGATCGGGCCTACATCGACCGCCCAAATGAAAACACCCCGACGGGCTGACCCGTCGGGGTGTCGTGGCGTGGCGATTGCCCGACGCGAGCGGCCTGCCGGCCGTTCGCGCCACACACGGCTTAACGTGCGTTGAGCGGCTTCGCTTCGCGCGGCGTATCGCCGATGAACAGCTGACGCGGACGGCCGATCTTCTGTTCCGGATCCGCAATCATTTCGTTCCACTGTGCGATCCAGCCGACCGTACGTGCCATCGCGAAGATACACGTGAACATCGACGTCGGGATGCCCAGCGCGCGCTGGACGATGCCCGAGTAGAAGTCGACGTTCGGGTACAGCTTGCGCGACACGAAGTATTCGTCTTCCAGCGCGATCTTCTCGAGCTGCATCGCGAGCTTGAACAGCGGGTCGTCGTGCAGGCCCAGTTCGTTCAGCACTTCGTAGCACGTTTCGCGCATCAGCTTCGCACGCGGGTCGTAGTTCTTGTACACGCGGTGGCCGAAGCCCATCAGCTTCACGCCCGAATTCTTGTCCTTCACCTGCTTGATGAATTCGGGGATGTTGTCCGGCGAACCGATCTGCTCGAGCATGTTCAGCGCGGCTTCGTTCGCACCACCGTGCGCCGGGCCCCACAGACACGCGATACCGGCTGCGATACACGCGAACGGGTTCGCGCCCGACGAGCCGGCCAGGCGGACCGTCGACGTCGATGCGTTCTGCTCGTGATCGGCGTGCAGGATCAGGATACGGTCGAGCGCGCGGACGAGCACGTCGTTGACCTTGTACTCTTCGCACGGGTTCGAGAACATCATGTGCATGAAGTTCGCGCTGTACGACAGCGAGTTCTTCGGATACACGAACGGCTGGCCGATGCTGTACTTGTACGCCATCGCGACGAGCGTCGGCAGCTTCGCGATCATGCGGATCGCCGACACTTCGCGGTGACGCGGGTCGTTGATGTCGAGCGAGTCGTGGTAGAACGCGGACAGTGCGCCGACCGCGGCGACCAGGATCGCCATCGGGTGCGCGTCGCGACGGAAGCCACGGAAGAAGAAGTGCATCTGCTCGTGCACCATCGTGTGCTTCGTGACGGTGTCGACGAATTCCTTCTTCTGCGCGGCGTTCGGCAGTTCGCCCTTCAGCAGCAGGTAGCAGCTTTCGAGGAAGTCCGCGTTTTGCGCGAGGTTGTCGATCGGGTAGCCGCGATACAGCAGTTCGCCCTTGTCGCCGTCGATGTACGTGATCGCCGAATTACACGAAGCCGTCGACATGAAGCCCGGGTCGTACGTGAACTTGCCGGTCTGGCCGTACAGCTTGCGGATGTCGATCACGTCCGGGCCCATCGTGCCCTTGTAGATCGGCAGTTCGACGCTCGGCGAGTTGTCGCTGAACGATAGCGTGGCTTTAACATCAGACGGAGTCATGGCACATCCTCAATCGAAATAAAGAAACGGGATTCGATAACGGGCACAGCGCGTTACACCTTGGCGTTACACGTTGCGCAGCATCTCCAACAGCCGGTGAATGTCCGGGCTGTCTAGGTCGCCCTCTGGTTCCTTGCGCGCGAGGAGCAAGTCCATCAGGTCGTTGTCGCTCAGATCGAGCAGGCGCGACAACGCGCCTACGTCTGCATCGGTGAGGTCATGCTCGTATCTGCTGAAGAACCGTTCGAAAACGATGTCGTTTTCCAGCAGACCCCGCCGCGCACGCCAGCGAAGGCGCGCGCGACGGTGCGGGTCGGATTGATGCGAATCGCTCATCTCGACCTTAAACAGCGCGGCGGACCATCAGTTCCTTGATCTTGCCGATCGCCTTCGTCGGGTTCAGGCCCTTCGGGCAAACGTCGACGCAGTTCATGATCGTGTGGCAACGGAACAGACGGTACGGGTCTTCCAGGTTGTCGAGACGCTCGCCGGTCGCCGTGTCGCGGCTATCCGCGATGAAGCGGTAAGCCTGCAGCAGGCCGGCCGGGCCGACGAACTTGTCCGGGTTCCACCAGAAGCTCGGGCACGACGTCGAGCAGCTCGCACACAGAATGCACTCGTACACGCCGTCGAGTTCGTCGCGCTCTTCCGGCGACTGGAGGCGTTCCTTCTCCGGCGGCGGCGCGTCGTTGATCAGGTACGGCTTGATCGAGTGGTACTGGTTGAAGAAGTGCGTCATGTCGACGATCAGGTCGCGCACGACGGGCAGGCCCGGCAGCGGACGCAGCACGATCTTCTGCGGCAGGTCGTTCAGGTTCGTCAGGCACGCGAGACCGTTCTTGCCGTTGATGTTCATCGCGTCCGAACCGCACACGCCTTCACGGCACGAACGACGGAACGACAGCGTCTCGTCCAGGGCCTTCAGCTTGACCAGTGCGTCGAGCAGCATGCGCTCATGCTGGATCTCGAGCTCGTACGTCTGCATGCGCGGCGCTGCGTCCTTGTCCGGATCGTAGCGGTAGACTTCAAAAATGCGTTTTGCCATTTCGGATTCCTTTGACTCGGCTTAGAACGTGCGCGGCTTCGGCGGCACGGATTCGACCGTCAGCGGCTTCATTTGAACCGGCTTGTAGTCGAGGCGATCGCCTTCGCTGTACCACAGCGTGTGGCGCAGCCAGTTCTCGTCGTCACGGTGTTCGTAGTCGCTGTGCGCGTGCGCGCCGCGGCTTTCCTTGCGCGCTTCCGCCGACACCATCGTCGCGCGGGCCACTTCGATCAGGTTCTCCAGCTCGAGCGCTTCGACGCGCGCGGTGTTGAACACCTTCGACTTGTCCTTCAGGTGGATGTTTTCCACGCGCGCCTTCAGGCCGGCCATCTGGTCGACGCCTTCCTTCAGCAGTTCCGACGTGCGGAACACGCCTGCGTGCTTCTGCATCGTCGAGCGGATGTCGTTCGCGACGTCCTGCGTGTATTCGCCCGACGTCGACTTGTCGAGCTTCGCGAGGCGCGCCAGCGAGAATTCACCTGCATCGGCCGGCAGCGGCTTGTGTTCCTTCTGGTTCTTCACGTGCTCGACGATGTGGTTGCCGGCCGCACGGCCGAACACCACGAGGTCCAGCAGCGAATTCGTGCCGAGGCGGTTCGCGCCGTGCACGGACACGCACGAGCACTCGCCCACTGCGTAGAAACCGTTGACCGGATCCTTGTGGCCGCGCGACGTGCCGACGACCTGACCGTGGATGTTGGTCGGGATGCCGCCCATCTGGTAGTGGATCGTCGGGACGACCGGGATCGGTTCCTTGATCGCGTCGACGTTCGCGAACTTCAGCGCGATTTCGCGGATCGACGGCAGACGCTTCATGATCGTCTCGGCGCCGATGTGCGACAGGTCGAGCAGCACGTGATCCTTGTTCGGACCGACGCCGCGACCTTCCTTGATTTCTTGGTCCATCGAACGCGACACGAAGTCACGCGGCGCCAGATCCTTCAGCGTCGGCGCGTAGCGCTCCATGAAACGCTCGCCGTTCGCGTTGCGCAGGATCCCGCCTTCGCCGCGCACGCCTTCGGTGATCAGCACGCCCGCGCCGGCCACGCCGGTCGGGTGGAACTGCCAGAACTCCATGTCCTGCAGCGCGATGCCCGAACGCGCGGCCATGCCGAGGCCGTCGCCGGTGTTGATGAACGCGTTGGTCGATGCCGCGAAGATCCGGCCTGCGCCGCCCGTCGCGAACAGCGTCGTCTTGCCTTCCATGATGTAGACGTCGCCCGTCTCCATCTCGAGGGCCGTCACGCCGAGCACGTCGCCGTCCGCGTCGCGGATCAGGTCGAGCGCCATCCATTCGACGAAGAACTGCGTCTTCGCTTCGACGTTCTGCTGGTACAGCGTGTGCAGCAGCGCGTGGCCGGTACGGTCGGCGGCCGCGCAAGCGCGCTGGACCGGCTTCTCGCCGTAGTTCGCGGTGTGGCCGCCGAACGGACGCTGGTAGATCGTGCCGTCCGCGTTGCGGTCGAACGGCATGCCGAAGTGCTCGAGCTCGTACACGACGTTCGGCGCTTCGCGGCACATGAATTCGATCGCGTCCTGGTCGCCGAGCCAGTCGGAGCCCTTGATCGTGTCGTAGAAGTGGAAGTGCCAGTTGTCTTCGCTCATGTTGCCGAGCGACGCGCCGATACCGCCTTGCGCGGCCACCGTGTGCGAACGCGTCGGGAACACCTTCGACAGCACGCCGACCGACAGGCCCGCGCGCGACAGTTGCAGCGCCGCGCGCAAGCCGGAGCCGCCCGCGCCGACGATCACGACGTCAAACTTGCGGCGCGGGAGGGAAGTTTTGATTGCAGCCATTCTTTACACTCTCCAGAGAATCTGCGCGGCGTAGCCCGCACATGCGAGCAGCCAGACGATGGTCAGCGATTGCAGCAGCAGGCGCACACCGACGGGCTTCACGTAGTCCATCCAGATGTCGCGCACGCCGACCCATGCGTGGTAGAAGAGGGAAAGCAGCATCACGAAGGTCGCGAGCTTCATCCATTGCGCGGCGAAGATCGATGCCCAGCCTTCGTACGAAAAATCGTGCGCGCCGAAGAACAGGACGAGCAGAATGACCGTGTAGACCGCCATGATCGTGGCGGTGACGCGCTGCGCGAGCCAGTCGCGCAGGCCGTAGTGTGCGCCGACGACGAGGCGCTTCGAGCCGATTCGGTTGTTGGCTGCCATTTTCTTAGAATGCTCCGAACAGTTTGAGTGCCATGGCGATCGTCAGCGCGATCGAGACGACAAAGACGACGACGGCCGTCCGCTTGCCGCCTTCCTTCGTGACGGCGTCGTGATTGACGTCCATCAGCAGGTGGCGAATGCCGGCGCAGAAATGGTGGAAGAAGGCCCACGACAACGCGAGGACGATCAGCTTGACGACGATGTTGGAGAGGAAGGCCTTGAAGACTTCGAAGCTGAGCTCGGACGTCAGGCTCTGGTCGAAGAGGAACAGCAGGAACGGCAGGAACAAGAACAGCAGCGCGCCGCTGACTCGATGGAGAATCGACAATATCGCCGCCAGCGGCATGCGATATTTCATCGTGATATCGCCGAATCCGATGTTCCGGTATTCCGGCCTCGGCTTTCTTACTGCGTCAGTCATGCTAGACCCCTACTATGTTGTCACACTAATCCGCAATTTTAGCGCCTTTTTATATCGCGCTGCAGCGAAAGTCTGCTCTGGATAGTTGCGCGAACAAGAACAAAGGCGGCCCGAAACGTGCTTCGCGAGCGTGGGGTACGCGAATGCACGCGGCCTGAGCCAAACGTCGTCAACTCAAGTCATTCTGATAGTAGTACCCGGTTGTGACATACCAGCCGCGTCGCACTTCCACCGGCCGGTCCCCGTACGTATAGGACACGCGCTCCACCGACAGCAGCGGGAAACCCGCCGGCACGTGCAGCAGGTCGGCCACCGCCGGATCCGCCGCGACCGCGCGGATCTTCTCCGTCGCGCGGATCATCCGCGTACCGAACTCCGTCTCGAACATCGCGTAGAGCGGCCCCTTGTATTCGCTCAGCCGCTCGAACGTGAGCCCACGGAACATCGCACCCGGCAGCCAGATCTCGTCGAGCACCGTCGCTTCGTTCTCGAACTCCAGCAGGCGGCGCACCTGCACGACGGGATCGGCCGGCTTCAGGTCGAGCTGCCGCGCGATCTCGGCCGGCGCGCGCAGGCGCCGGCATTCGAGCAGGCGGCTCACGTGCGGGTGCTCGGCACCGTCGTCGGCCAGCAGCCGCAGGAAGCGGAACTGCGCGCGATCTTCGTTGTGCGTTGCAACAAAAGTGCCCTTGCCCTGCCGCCGGACCACGAGGTTTTCGGCGGCCAGCTCGTCGATCGCCTTGCGAACGGTGCCCTGGCTGACCTTGTAACGGGCCGCGAGCTCCACTTCGCTGGGGATGATCTCGCCCGGCTTCCACTCGCCGGATTCGAGACTTTGCGTGATCAATGACTTAATCTGCTGGTATAACGGGCTGAACGTCGGCGACGCGGAGGCCGCGGGCGAGGCTGCGGGATCGCCCGCGCCCGGCTGCCCTGGGCCGCCTGCGCCGGTCTGATTCGCGGTGTTCGCCTGGTTCGATGTCATGGCGCGCATTTCATCACAAACCGCACTTTTTCGTCCACTCAATTTCCGCAAAACATCTGTCTTATATAAGACATATGATACCGTTTGACTTTGCGCGTGACGGCTCCTACACTCCCGGTCGAGCAAGGGTTCGCGGGTGCAACAGCGCGTCCCCGGCTACGTGCCACGGCCGTCTCCAGGTTCACCGCGTCTGCCATCGCGAGTCCTCCGCCCTGCTTCAATGCAACGCTACGCACAACGCGCATAGAATGGCGTTTTCGCTCGCGTCCAACGCTTCACCCGTCCTGGAGATTTTCAATGGCTAAGCCCGCAAAGCGCGTTGCCGTCACCGGCGCCGCAGGTCAAATCGCTTACTCCCTGCTGTTCCGCATCGCGAACGGCGACCTGCTCGGCAAGGATCAGCCGGTCATCCTGCAACTGCTCGACCTCCCGCAAGCCCAAGCCGCCGTCAAAGGCGTCGTGATGGAACTCGACGATTGCGCGTTCCCGCTGCTCGCGGGCGTCGTGATCACCGACGATCCGAAGGTTGCATTCAAGGATGCAGACGTCGCGCTGCTGGTCGGTGCACGTCCGCGCTCGAAGGGCATGGAGCGCAAGGACCTGCTGTCGGCGAACGCCGAAATCTTCACGGTTCAGGGCGCTGCGCTGAACGAAGTCGCGAGCCGCGACGTGAAGGTGCTGGTCGTCGGCAACCCGGCGAACACGAACGCGTACATCGCGATGAAGTCGGCGCCGGATCTGCCGAAGAAGAACTTCACGGCCATGCTGCGCCTCGACCACAACCGCGCGCTGTCGCAACTCGCCGCCAAGTCGGGCAAGCCGGTCGCGTCGATCGAGAAGCTCGCCGTGTGGGGCAACCACTCGCCGACGATGTACCCGGACTTCCGCTTCGCGACCGCCGAAGGCGAATCGCTGCTGAAGCTGATCAACGACGACGTGTGGAACCGCGACACGTTCATCCCGACCGTCGGCAAGCGCGGCGCGGCGATCATCGAAGCGCGCGGCCTGTCGTCGGCAGCGTCGGCAGCCAACGCGGCGATCGACCACGTCCGTGACTGGGTGCTCGGCACGAACGGCAAGTGGGTCACGATGGGCATCCCGTCGGACGGCTCGTACGGCATCCCCGAAGACATCATCTACGGCGTGCCGGTCACCTGCGAAAACGGCGAATACAAGCGCGTCGAAGGCCTGGAAATCGACGCGTTCTCGCGCGAGAAGATGGACGGCACGCTGGCCGAGCTGCTTGAAGAGCGCGATGGCGTCGCCCACCTGCTGAAGAACTAAGCATCATGCGCCTTTGCCGGGCGGCCCTCGGGCCACCCGGTTCCGGTCCGGTCCGGGCCGGCCAGCCGCCGGCCCTGCCGAACGATCCGATCCGCGCACGTTTTGCCGCCCGACGCCCGCCGCGCACCGGCCCAGAACCTGCCCGAATCCGATTTTCTCCACGTTGACCCGCTTCCCTGACGTAGAAGAGATGGCCGTGCTCACTCCTGCACAAGTGCTGTACGACGGGGCGTCCCCGCCCGCGATCCTGCCCTGCTGCGATCATTACGCGGGCAGCGAGAAGCTGATGCGCAAGTCGCTCGCGCTGCAGGCCGAGCTGGGTCCCGTGTTCGACCTGACACTCGACTGCGAGGACGGCGCGGCCGTCGGCCAGGAGGCCGCGCACGCGGCGCTCGTCGCCGACCTGCTCGGCAGCGCCGAGAACCGCTTCGGCCGCGTCGGCGTCCGCATCCACGACTTTTCCCATCCGCACTGGCGCGACGATGTGCGCATCGTGCTGCGCGCATCGCGCGTACCCGCCTACATCACATTGCCGAAGGTCGCGAACGCCGCCGACGCGGCCGAAATGACCGCGTTCATCGAAGGCACCCGCCGCGAGCTCGGCATCGCGCAGCCGATCCCGGTCGACGTGCTGATCGAGACGCACGGCGCGCTCGCGCAGGCGGCCGCCCTCGCCGCGCTGCCGACGGTCGGCACGCTGAGCTTCGGGCTGATGGATTTCGTGTCCGCGCACCACGGCGCGATTCCCGATTCCGCGATGCGCTCGCCCGGCCAGTTCGATCATCCGCTCGTGCGCCGCGCGAAGCTGGAAATCGCCGCCGCCTGTCACGCGCACGGCAAGACGCCGTCGCACAACGTGACGACCGAGGTGCGCGACATGAGCGTCGTGGCCGGCGATGCGCGCCGCGCGCGCGACGAATTCGCGTTCACGCGGATGTGGAGCATCCACCCCGCACAGATCCGCCCGATCGTCGACGCGTTCGCGCCGCGCACCGACGAAGTCACGCTGGCCGCCGAGATCCTGCTGGCCGCGCAGGCCGCCGACTGGGGCCCGACGCGCCACGGTGATACGCTGCACGATCGCGCGAGTTATCGTTATTACTGGTCGGTGCTGCGCCGCGCGCAGGCCACCGGCCAACCCGTACCGTCCGAGGCCGCACCGCTGTTCGGCCCTGCCGCAGCGGGCGTCGCGCCGTGAGCGCGCGCCGCCTGTCGATACACGCGTTTCATGCATTCGTCGATGCGCGAACCGGACAGAGGTTTGCGAAACGACAAAAAACGTAACGGAGCCCGAAAACCTGATATATGCGCGGCCAAATAGGTGAAAATAGCGGCCGCTGCGCGCTTTCGGGGCGCGTGCAGTTTCAAACCGGCCGGCAGTTTCGATTGCCGGCCCTTGTCAACTGATTATCGAAAGGTTCTGACTCCATGAAGAAACTCCTGATCGCTACCGCCATCGGCGCCTTGTCCGCCACGATGCTGGTGTCGGCTCCGAGCGCGTTTGCCCAGGGTACGGCCACCACCGCGAAGAAGGCCACGGCCAAGCGCCCGGCGCCGGCCAAGCGCATCATCCCGCGCAGCAAGAAGGCGCAGGCACGCGCGGCGGCCAAGGTCGATCCGGTACCGGACGGCGCGGTCAAGTGGTCCTGTAAGGAAGGTCTGTCGTTCGACCTCGCCGGCGACATGAAGCGCGACCAGGTCGTCACGGTTCACTGGGCGAAGAAGAACTACAAGCTGCCGCGTCAGACCACGACGACGGGCGCCGACACGTTCTACGATCCGGCAGCGGGCTTCAAGCTGGTCGTGATCCCGACCAAGGCGATGCTGTTCTCCGACGCGAACGGCGGCGAGCGCCTCGCGGACGAATGCGTGACGCCGGAAATGGCGCAAGGCACGGCAGCACCGACGCAGTCGAACGAGCTGAAGCCGGCCACGAACTAAGCGCGTTTTTCCGCTCCCGGCCCCTCGATGTCCGCCCCGGTCTCCAACGTCCGCCCTGCTCCGGATACGGTACTCGTCGATATCGTCGACTACGTGCTGAACACCGGTATCGACAGCGCGCTCGCGCTGGAGACGGCGCGTCATTGCCTGATCGACACGCTCGGATGCGGACTCGAGGCGCTGTCCTACCCTGCCTGCACCAAGCTGCTCGGCCCCGTCGTGCCCGGCACGATCGTGCCGAACGGTGCGAAGGTGCCCGGCACGTCCTTCCAGCTCGATCCCGTCCAGGCCGCGTTCGGCATCGGCGCGATGATCCGCTGGCTGGACTTCAATGACACCTGGCTCGCCGCCGAATGGGGTCATCCGTCCGACAACCTCGGCGGGATCCTGGCGACGGCCGACTGGCTCTCCCGCACGGCCCGCGCGGCCGGCCGGAAGCCGCTCCCGATGCGCGACGTGCTGGTCGCGATGATTCAGGCCCACGAGATCCAGGGCTGCCTCGCCCTCGAGAATTCGTTCAACGCGGTCGGGCTCGACCACGTGCTGCTCGTGAAGGTCGCGTCGACGGCCGTCGTCGGGCGGCTCCTCGGGCTCACGCGCGACGAGTTGATCAACGCGGTCTCCAACGCATTCGTCGACGGCCACGCGTTGCGTACCTACCGCCATGCGCCGAACACCGGTTCGCGCAAATCCTGGGCGGCCGGCGACGCGACGTCCCGCGCGGTGCGCCTCGCGCTGATCGCGAAAACGGGTGAAATGGGCTATCCGTCGGCGCTCACCGCCAAGACCTGGGGCTTCTACGACGTGCTGTTCGACGGCAAGCCGTTCCGCTTCCAGCGCCCGTACGGCACGTACGTGATGGAAAACGTGCTGTTCAAGATCGCGTTCCCCGCCGAATTCCATGCGCAGACGGCCGCCGAGGCCGCGCTGCAGCTGCACGCGCAGCTCGCCGCGGCGGGCCGCACGACCGACGACATCAGCCGGATCACGATCCGCACGCACGCGGCCGCGATCCGCATCATCGACAAGCAGGGCCCGCTCGCCAATCCGGCCGACCGCGACCACTGCATCCAGTACATGGTCGCCGTGCCGCTGCTGTTCGGCCGGCTGACCGCGGCCGACTATGAAGACTCGGCCGCGGCGGACCCGCGCATCGACGCGCTGCGTGCGAAAACCGTGTGCGTCGAGGATCCGCAGTTCACGAAGGATTACCACGATCCGGACAAGCGATCGATCGCGAATGCGCTGACGATCGCGTTCACGGACGGATCGAAGCTTGCCGAAGTGGCGGTCGAGTACCCGCTCGGCCATCGGCGGCGCCGTGCCGAAGGCGTTCCGCTGCTGGTCGAGAAGTTCAGGACCAACCTCGCCCGCCGCTTCCCGGCCAAGCAGCAACAAGCGATTCTCGACGTGTCGCTGGACCAGGCAAAGCTCGAAGCGATGCCGGTCGATGAGTACGTCGACTTGTATGTGATATAGCCGTCAGATACAGGACTCTTTGTTTCCTAGCCTTAAACCCAGGAAAATCACCATGGCCCACAATCTCCACAAGACCCTCAAGGAATTCGACAGCGGTTCCGGCAAAGGCAAGTTCTACTCGCTGCCGCAACTCGGCAAGGAGCTGAAGACGAAGATCGAACGCCTGCCGGTGTCGATCCGCATCGTGCTCGAGTCCGTGCTGCGCAACTACGACGGCAAGAAAATCACCGAAGAGCACATCGAGCAGCTCGCGAACTGGAAGCCGACCGCGAAGCGCGTCGACGAGATTCCGTTCGTCGTGTCGCGCGTCGTGCTGCAGGATTTCACGGGCGTGCCGCTGCTCGCCGACATCGCGGCCATGCGCGGCGTCGCCGAACGCACGGGCAAGAACCCGAAGAAGATCGAGCCGCTGGTCCCGGTCGATCTCGTCGTCGACCACTCGGTCCAGATCGACTACTTCCGCCAGAAGGACGCGCTCGACCTGAACATGAAGCTGGAATTCCAGCGCAACAACGAGCGCTACCAGTTCATGAAGTGGGGCATGCAGGCGTTCGACACGTTCAAGGTCGTGCCGCCGGGCGTGGGCATCGTCCACCAGGTGAACCTCGAATACCTCGCGCGCGGCGTGCACAAGAAGGCCGACGGCACCGACACCGTGTACTACCCGGACACCCTCGTCGGCACGGACAGCCACACGACGATGATCAACGGCATCGGCGTGGTCGGCTGGGGCGTGGGCGGCATCGAGGCGGAAGCCGGCATGCTCGGCCAGCCGGTGTACTTCCTGACGCCGGACGTCGTCGGTGTCGAGCTGAAGGGCAAGCTGCGCGAAGGCGTGACGGCCACCGACCTGGTGCTGACGATCACCGAAATGCTGCGCAAGGAGAAGGTCGTCGGCAAGTTCGTCGAATTCTTCGGCGAAGGCACGCGCTCGCTGTCGCTGCCGGACCGCGCGACGATCGGCAACATGGCGCCGGAATACGGCGCGACGATGGGCTTCTTCCCGGTCGACGAAAAGACGATCGACTATTTCGAAGGCACCGGCCGCACGAAGGCCGAGATCGCCGCGTTCGAAAACTACTTCAAGGCGCAGAAGCTGTTCGGCATTCCGAAGGCCGGCGACATCGACTACACGAAGACGGTGACGCTCGACCTCGCGACGGTCGCCCCGTCGCTGGCCGGCCCGAAGCGCCCGCAGGACCGCATCGAGATCGGCCACGTCAAGTCGACGTTCACCGACCTGTTCTCGAAGCCGGTCGCGGAGAACGGCTTCGCGAAGAAGGCGGAAGACCTGAACACCCAGTACACGACGAGCAACGGCGTCGACGTGAAGAACGGCGACGTGCTGATCGCCGCGATCACGTCGTGCACGAACACGTCGAACCCGAGCGTGCTGCTGGCCGCCGGCCTGCTCGCGAAGAAGGCGGTCGAGGCCGGCCTCACGGTCGACCCGAAGATCAAGACCTCGCTCGCGCCGGGATCGCGCATCGTCACCGAATACCTGACGAAGACGGGCCTGCTGCCCTATCTGTCGAAGCTCGGCTTCGAAGTCGCGGCCTACGGCTGCACGACCTGTATCGGCAACGCGGGCGACCTGACGCCGGAACTGAACGAAGCGATCACGAAGAACGACATCGTCGCGGCGGCCGTGCTGTCGGGCAACCGTAACTTCGAAGCGCGTATCCACCCGAACATCCGCGCGAACTTCCTCGCGTCGCCGCCGCTCGTCGTCGCGTACGCGATCGCCGGCAACATCACGCGCGACCTGATGACCGAGCCGGTCGGCAAGGGCAAGGGCGGCCGCGACATCTACCTCGGCGACATCTGGCCGACGAGCGACGAAATCCACGCGCTGCTCAAGTTCGCGCTCGACCCGAAGAAGTTCGAGGACAACTACTCGAAGCTGACCAAGAAGGGCGACCTCTGGAGCAAGATCGAGGGTGAGACGGGCGAGGTCTACGACTGGCCGAAGTCGACGTATATCGCCGAGCCGCCGTTCTTCGGCAACGACTTCTCGATGGAGCCGGCTGCATCGATCCCGACGGTCAAGGGCGCGCGCGCCCTGGGCATCTTCGGCGACTCGGTCACGACCGACCACATCAGCCCGGCAGGCTCGATCAAGGAAGACTCGCCGGCCGGCAAGTGGCTGAAGGAAAACGGCGTGCAGAAGGCCGACTTCAACAGCTACGGCTCGCGCCGCGGCAACCACGACGTGATGATGCGCGGCACGTTCGCGAACGTCCGGATCAAGAACCTGATGATCCCGGCGAAGGCGGACGGTACGCGCGTCGAAGGCGGCCTGACGATCCACCAGCCGAGCGGCGAACAGCAGTCGATCTACGACGCGGCCATGCAATACGTGGCCGCCGGCACGCCGACCGTCGTGTTCGCGGGCGAAGAGTACGGTACGGGCTCGTCGCGCGACTGGGCCGCGAAGGGCACGCAACTGCTCGGCGTGAAGGCCGTGATCGCACGCAGCTTCGAGCGGATCCACCGCTCGAACCTGGTCGGCATGGGCGTGCTGCCGCTGCAGTTCAAGGGCTCGGACAGCGTCCAGTCGCTCGGCATCACCGGTGAAGAGACGTACGACATCGAAGGCCTCGGCGACGACTTCAAGCCGCAGCAGGACGTCACGCTCGTGATCCATCGCAAGAACGGCGAAACGCAGCGCGTGCCGGTGCTGCTGCGCATCGATACGCCGATCGAAGTCGATTACTACAAGCACGGCGGGATTCTGCCGTTCGTGCTGCGCTCGCTGCTCGCAGCGTAAGCGCCCTGCTTTTGCAGGTGCCGCAGCCGCCTCGCGGCGGTTGCGGCCGATTTGGATGCCCGACCTCGTGTCGGGCTTTTTTTCGTGCACCGGTCGGTGGGCCCGCGGCGTAGCGTCGACCGCACGGCGGCGCCCCGCTTTCGCCGAACGTCACGGGCCGGTATCCGGCTCGCGCGTCACGCCGCCTTGCTGCTTCGCACCTTCGCGCCCGCGGAGGAACCCGATCGCGCGTTCTTCTTCAGACGCGTGCGGTTGTATTCGATCGCCGCGCGCACGAGGTGCTTCAACGCCCGCTTGTCGAGCTTGTCGCCTTCGAAGAAATCGATCGCGCGCCGCGCATTGCCTTCGAGGCCGTCATTGAACAACTGGTCGGGATCGGGCAATTTCGCACCGTGCATGAACGTCAGCTTCACCTTGCCCTTGTGCGCGTTCGCGACCGCGATCATCCCGTCGCACGACCACACGGGGCTGCCCATCCACTTCCATTCCTCGACGATGCTGTCGTCCGCCGCGAGAATCGTCTGGCGGAGCTCGGCGAACGTCTTGCCGCGCCAGTCGACGATGCCGGCGATCAGCGCATCGATGCGCTCGGACGGCGTGAGGTCCGTTGAGCTCATACGCGGGCCTCCGTTTGCGTGTCGGGGCGCGACAGTACCTGTTCGAGTGATTCGAAGAACCGTACCCAGCCATACTGCGCGCCGCGGTACGCCTGCTCCTGATCGGCGCGGAAGCCGACCTGCTCCATGCGCAGGTGCGTGCCGGCCGGCGTCGGCGTGAGCGTCCACGTCACGACGCTTTCGAGGCCGTGGGCTGCCCACGTATAGGACAGCGTGCGGTGCGGCTCGATCGCGAGGACCGTACAGTCGACCGAGCCCCAGTCCGCGCGAAAGCTGAACGCACGGCCCGCGACGGGCTCGAAGTCGCTCTTCATCAGCCACGCCTCGATCAGGTGCGGTTGCGTGAGCGCGCGCCAGATCTTCTCCGGCGGATGCGGCAGTTCCCGGTCGACGACGACGGAGCGCGTTTCGGTAGAGGCTTGGTTCATTGATCCATCCTTTTGAGCAGATCTTCAAGGGCATCGAACCGGCGCTGCCAGAAGCCCGCCATCTGGCTCGTCCAGTCGATCAACGGGGCCAGCGCCTGCGGCTGCGCGCTGTAGTGCGTCTGCCGGCCTTCGTGACGGTCGTTCACGAGCCCGGCCTGCTTCAGTACGCCAAGGTGCTTCGACACGGCCGGCTGCGACACGCCCGCATGGGCGGTCAGCGCGGCAACCGTCAGCTCGCCCTCCGCGCAGAGCCGCTCGAACAGCGCGCGGCGCGTGGGATCGGCGAGTGTCCGGAACAGCGTGTCGTGGGTGTTCTGCATGTCTGGCACAATTCATAACTCGATGGTTATGGATTGAAGGATATCTGCTGATCGCCGTACGTCAAGGCGGGATTTCGCGAACGACATCGTTCGATCCCGTGCCACGGGTGCGTGCGTCGCACTGGCTCGAGTCGACACCCGATTAGAGCATTTCCTCTAATCCGCGATTGCGACGCGCGATCCGAAAGCAGCCTGCAAGACTGGCCGCTGGGCTGTTCCACAGTTCGGGAAACGTTTGGCTTCGGCCTGCCCCGTTCTTGTGCCTGCACGAAGCCGTTCCTGACGAGTCGCTTCCAATGACCACATAGTGCGATACGGCGTGCGGCCATTGACACGCACACGCCACGCAACCGCGCGGCGCGCCCTTCCAGGCCCGCGCACATTCCGATGCTGCAACGAACGACGCGTGCGTGTAAGCGACGCGCGTGGGCCGCGCCGTCGTGCCGCGAACCGGTTCCGCCCACGGCGCCCGCCATTGCCAGCGTGAACGACGCCGCGCGCGCACTCATGCGCCCCGTTGTCAGAACTGACAGCTATGGAAACTGGCAGCTACCCGAACGGCACCGAGGCCCTACGCTCGTCACCGCTCGCGGCCCCACAAGGGCCGGGGGTTCCAGTAACGTCGCCTCTCCTAAAAAAGGACTCCCGATGAAAAGGAACGCCTGGTTTGCCCTTCCCCTTCCGTCGCCCCGCCGCCTGGCGTGCGTGGCACCGCTCGTGTTCGCCGCCGCTGCGGCGCATGCGACGACGGATTGGGTCGATACCCATACGAAGGCCTTTCTGACCGGCCCGCAGTTGATGGCGCGCAGTGCGGCGCCGTCGCTCGAACTGGCAGCCGGTGAAACGACCAACGTCGTCGTCAGCCTGAAGCTGCGCAACGCCGCGCAGCTCAAGCAACTGGCGCGCGACGTGAACCGGCCCGGCAGCGCGCATTACCGCCAGTACCTGACGCACGAGCAATTCCTCGCGAATTACGCGCCGACCGACACGCAGGTGAAGTCGGTCGTCGACTATCTGCACAAGAGCGGCTTCACGAATGTCGAGGTCGCGCCGAACCGGCTGCTGGTCTCCGCCAGCGGCACGGCCGGCACGGTGAAGGCTGCGTTCAACACGTCGCTCGTGCACTTCGAGTACGCGGGCCGCTCGGGCTTCGCCAACACGTCGACCGCGCAGGTGCCGCGCGCACTCGGCGACGTCGTCGGCTCGGTGCTCGGGCTGCAAAGTGTTGCGCGTGCGCGGCCGATGCTGCGCATCGGCAACGTCGCGAAGCCGCAGGCACTCGCCGCCGGCACGGCCACCGGCCACTATCCGAAGGAATTCCCGGGCCTCTACAACGCGACCGGCGTGCCGACCGCGGCCGGCGTGACGGTCGGCATCATCACGATCGGCGGCGTGTCGCAGACGCTGCAGGACCTGAAGCAGTTCACGTCGAGCAACGGCTACGGCACGGTCTCCACGCAGACCGTCAAGACCAACGGCACGGGCGGCAGCTATACCGACGACCAGGACGGCCAGGGCGAATGGGATCTCGACAGCCAGTCGATCGTCGGCTCGGCCGGCGGCCAGGTCGGCAAGCTGGTGTTCTACATGGCGGACCTCAACGCCGCCGGCAACACGGGCCTCACGCAGGCATTCAACCGCGCGGTGTCGGACAACACCGCGAAGGTGATCAACGTGTCGCTCGGCTGGTGCGAAACCGATGCGAACGCCGACGGCACGCTCGACGCCGAGGAACAGATCTTCACGACGGCCGCCGCGCAGGGGCAGACCTTCTCGGTATCGTCGGGCGACGAAGGCGTGTACGAGTGCAACAACCGCGGCTATCCGGACGGCGCGAACTACACGGTGTCGTGGCCGGCTTCGTCGCCGCACGTGCTCGCGATCGGCGGCACGACGCTCTACACGACGTCGGCCGGTGCGTTCGCGAACGAGACGGTGTGGAACGAAGGGCTCGATTCGAACGGCAAGCTGTGGGCGACGGGTGGCGGCGTCAGCACGATCCTGCCCGCGCCGTCGTGGCAGTCGGGCAGCAATCGCCAGTTGCCGGACGTCTCGTTCGACGCCGCGCAGAGCACGGGCGCGTACATCTACAACTACGGCCAGTTGCAGCAGATCGGCGGCACGAGCCTCGCCGCCCCGATCTTCACGGGCTTCTGGGCCCGCCTGCTCGCGGCGAACGGGACCGGCCTCGGCTTCCCGGCCAGCAACTTCTATGCGGACATTCCGTCACATCCGTCGCTCGTGCGCTATGACGTCACGTCGGGCAACAACGGCTATCAGGGGTATGGCTACAAGGCCGGCACCGGCTGGGATCTGACCACCGGCTTCGGCAGCCTGAACATCGCGAACCTCAACCAGCTGATCAAGTCGGGCGGGTTCTGAGCGAAGCGTGAAGGCCGGCGCGCGGCGAGGGTTGCCGTGCGCCGGTTGTGACCGCCCCGTCCCCTACTCCGTCGCCGGCTCCTTCACGCGCTCCGACACGACCGGTGCGCCGGCCCGATGCGACGGCGCGAACAGCCGCAGCCCGCTCGCGACGCTCGCCGCGCCCGCGAAACCCGCGCCGAGCATCAACGCAAGCGTCGGCCCGTGACGGCCCGCAATGCCGAACGACAGCGCGACCAGCGCCGCACCCGTCGCCTGCCCGATCAGCCGCGCGGTCGCGATGATCCCGCTCGCGCCACCACTGCGCTCGGGCGGCGCGCTCGACATCAGCGCCTTCAGGTTCGGCGACTGGAAGAAACCGAAGCCCGCGCCGCACAGCATCATCCGCCAGCCGATGTCGACGACGCCCGGCGATACCGGCAGCGCGGCGAGCGACACCATGCCCGCGCTCAGCAACGCCAGGCCGATCGCGCCGAGCAGCCCGGGCGGATAACGATCCGACAGCCGCCCCGCGATCGGCGCGGCGAGCGCGACGATCGCCGACCACGGCGTCATCAGGAACCCCGTTTCGACCGCGCTGCGATGCAGGACGGTTTCGAAATAGAACGGCAGCGACACGAACGCGAGGCCCTGCGCGGCGAACGCGCAGACGGCCGTCAGCGCGGACAGCGTGAACACGGGCCGGCGGAACAGGTCGACCGGCAGCATCGGCGCCGGATGCCCGGCCTGGCGGCGGATCAGCAGCCAGCCGAACGCGAGTGCAACCGCGGCCGACGCGAACACGACGGAAAGCGGCCCGCGCTGCGCGAATTCGCCAAGCGCGAAGATCAGCGACGCAAACGTGATCACGTTGAACAGCGCGGCGACCGGATCGAACACGTGCTTGCCGCGCGCCGTCTGCGGCAGCGACGGAATCGCCACCGCGAGCGCGAACACGCCGAGCGGTACGTTCACCGCGAACAGCCACGGCCATGCGGCTACCGACAGGATCAGCGACGCGATCGTCGGCCCCACCGCGAACGACACGCCGACGACGAGCGCGTTGAAGCCGACGCCGCGCCCGAGTCGATGCGCGGGAAACAGGCCGCGGATCAGCGCGACGTTGACGCTCATGATCGCGCTCGCGCCGAAGCCCTGCACGATGCGCGCGGCCGTCAGCATCGGCAGCGTCGACGCGAGCGAACAACCGAGCGACGCCAGCGTGAACACCGCCAGCCCCGCGACATACACGCGCTTGTGACCGACGATGTCGCCGAGCGACGCGAACGGCAGCAGCGTCGCGACCATCGCGAGCTGGTACGCGTTGATGATCCACACGGACGCGGCCGGCGACGCATGCAGGTCGGTCGCGATGGCGGGCAGCGCGGTGTTCGCGATCGCGGTGTCGAGCGTCGCGAGCGCGACGGCCAGCAGCACGGCGGACATCGCGCGCCAGTTGACGGCCGGCTCGTGGGCGCCGGCGGGGGAAGCGAATTCGGACAAGATGGGCTCGGCTGACGAGCGACGCGCGGCGTCGCGGATTGAGCGGCGCGGCGACGCGCGCTCCGTGCGGCAAGAACGGAACGCGCGGCACCGCGAGCCGTATTGTTGCAGAGCCGCACCGAACGTGCAGGCGGCCGCGCCGTCAGTTAGCGAAACGAAAGATTCGGCATGCCGCGTCGAACGAGCGGCACCGATGAAGACGCAACGAGCGGCGGTCTCGCAACCTGCAGGACGGCGCGCGGCCGACCGCCGTTATTTACGACACTGCCCGTCGCGCATTGCGGCCGCGCAGCCATTCGAGCGCGAGCAGCAGGCTCGTCGAGAAGATGATCAGGATCGTGGCGAGCGCGGCGATCGTCGGGCTGATGTTCTCGCGAATGCCCGTAAACATCTGGCGCGGCAGCGTCGTCTGGTCCGCGCCCGCGAGAAACAGCGTGACGACCACTTCGTCGAACGACGTGGCGAACGCGAACAGCGCGCCCGACATCACGCCCGGCGCGATCACCGGCAGCGTTACGCGGAAGAAGGTCGACACCGGGCTCGCGCCGAGCGACAGGCTCGCGCGCACGAGGTTCTGGTTGAAGCCCTGCAGCGTCGCGGCCACCGTCGTCACGACGAACGGCACGCCGAGCGCCGCGTGCGCGGCGATCAGCCCCGTGTAGGTATTCGCGAGCCCGAGCGGCGCGAAGAACAGGTACATGCCGACGCCGACCACGACGACGGGCACGATCATCGGCGACAGCAGCACGGCCATCAGCAGCCCCTTGCCGCGGAAATCGGCCTTCGTCAGGCCGATCGCGGCGAGCGTGCCGAGCACGGTCGCGACGACGGTCGCCGACGGCGCGACGATGAAGCTGTTCTTCGCGGCCATGCGCCACTCGTCCGATGCGATCAGGTTCTCGTACCAGCGCATCGAGAAACCCGGAATCGGATAGACGAGGAACGTGCTCGACGAGAACGACAGCGGCACGATCGCGAGCACCGGCAGGATCAGGTACAGCAGCGTCAGCACGACGAGCACGCGCAACGCGACGTACCACGCGCGCTCGACGAACGACATGTGCGGCGCGAACAGCGGCCTGGCGAGTTTCATGGTCGGCATCCCCTTCCCGTTTCCCTGTGCCCGGCGCTCAGCCGAGGCTCACGTTGGTGCGCGTGAAGCGCCCGTACACCGCGTACAGCACGAGCGTCGCCGCAAGCAGCAGCCCGCCGAGCGCACACGCCATGCCCCAGTTGATCGTCACGTTCGTGAAGTACGCGACGTAGTAGCTGACCATCTGGTCGTTCGGCCCGCCGAGCAGCGCGGGCGTGATGTAGTAGCCGATCGCGAGGATGAACACCAGCAGCGCGCCCGCGCCGACGCCCGGATAGGTTTGCGGCACGTACACGCGCCAGAACGCGGCGAACGGATGGCTGCCGAGCGACACGGCCGCGCGCTGGTAGGTCGGCGGGATCGACTTCATCACGCTGTAGAGCGGCAGGATCATGAACGGCAGCAGGATGTGCGTCATCGAGATGTACACGCCGACGCGGTTGAACAGCAGCGTCAGCGGATGCGAGATCAGCCCGCTGCCGATCAGCGCCGTGTTGATGAGCCCTTCGCTCTGCAGCAGCACGATCCACGCGGCGACGCGCACGAGCACCGACGTCCAGAACGGAATCAGCACGAGGATCATCACGAGGTTCGCGCGTCGTTCCGACAGCGTCGAGATCCAGTACGCGAGCGGATAGCCGAGCAGCAGCGCGAACAGCGTGACGGCCACGCCGATCACGAACGTGCGGCCGAAGATCGCGAGGTAGATCGACTGGTCGGGATCGGCCTGCACGATGTGGCCGAAGCCGTCCTGCTTGTGATCGAGCGCGGCGAGCAGGTAGAACGGCGACACCTGGCTGCCGTTCTTCGCGATCGCCTGCCAGTACGCGACGTCGCCCCAGCGCGCATCGAGGTCGATGAATTTGGCGCGCGTCTGCGCGGGCGTCGGCGCCGCGTCGCCGTCGCCCTTCAGCGGCATCGCGCGCGCCGTCTTCGCGACGAGCGAGCGATAGCCGGGAATCTCGGTGTTCAGGCGCCGCGCGAGCGCGCCCATCGCCTCGCTGTCGGCCACCTTCGTCATGTCGGCCGCGAGCGCGACATACGCGGCGTCCGCCGGCGGCGTCTTGCGGTCCCAGCCCGACAACGCGGCGACCGTGTTCGGCAACGCGGTCGCGATCTCCGGGTTCTGCACCGCGCGCGTGAGCAGCGTGCCGATCGGCACGACGAAAATCAGCAGCAGGAAAATCGCGAGCGGCGCGACCAGCAGCAGCGCCATCGTGCGCTTGCGGGCCTCGGCAGCCTTCAGCTCGCGCTTGAGCGCGGCGGTCGACGGCGAGGAAGGCGCGATCGTCATCGTATTCAACTGGTCTCTCCGGCCGGACACGTTCCGGCGGCATGCCGCGCGACGCGATCGACGCGTCGCGCGGCCGGTTGCATCACGACACCCGTGAGGATGCCTGACCGGTTACTTCGTTGCCCACGCGGCGAAGCGCTGTTCGAGCTCGTCGCTGTGGTCGGTCCAGAAGCCGATGTCCTCGAGCACCGCGTTCTTGCCGTTGGCCGGCGAGTTCGGCAGATTCGCGAGCGTCTTCGCGTCGAGCGCCTTGATCGCGGCGACGTTCGTCGGGCCGTACGCGATGTGCTGCGCATACGCCTGCTGCGGCTTCGGCGTCAGCGAGTACGCGATGTACTGCTCGGCCAGCGCCTTGTTCGGCGAGCCCTTCGGAATCGCCCAGTAGTCGAGGTCGTAGATGCTGCCGTTCCACACGACCTTCAGGTTCTTGCCTTCCTTCTGCGCGGCGTCGATGCGGCCGTTGTACGCGGTCGACATCACGACGTCGCCGGCGACGAGGAACTGCGGCGGCTGCGCGCCCGCTTCCCACCACTGGATGTACGGCTTCAGCTCGTCGAGCTTCTTGAACGCGCGATCCTGGCCGGCCTTCGTGCCGAGCACCTTGTAGACGTCCTTCGTCGCGACGCCGTCGGCCATCAGCGCGAATTCGAGGTTGTAGCGCGCGCCCTTGCGCATCCCGCGCTTGCCGGGGAATTTCTTCACGTTCCAGAAATCGGCCCAGCCCGTCGGCGCGGTTTTCAGCTTGTCCGCGTTGTACGACAGCGCGGTCGACCACACGAAGAAGCCGACGCCGCACACCTGCGGCGCTTCCGGAATCAGGTCGGATTTCTTCGCGATCTTCGACCAGTCGAGCTTCTCGTACAGCCCTTCGTCGCAGCCGCGGTTCAGGTCGCCCGATTCGACTTCGACCACGTCCCAGTTGACGTGCTTCGCCTCGACCATCGCCTTCACCTTCGCCTGCTCGCCGTTGTATTCGACGGCCGTGACCTTGTTGCCGGTCGCCTTCTCGAACGGCTGGTTGAACGCGACCTTCTGCGCGTCGCCGTTCGCGCCGCCGAAGTTGACGACCGTGAGCTCGGCAGCCGTGGCCGATGCGCCGAACGCGACCAGTGCCAGCGCGAGTGCCGTACGGCGCGCGGTAAAGCTTGCTCGTTTCATGATGGTTCCTCTCCTCTCGTGGTGGAAGTGGGCTTTGTTGTTGACGACGTGCTGCGGAAAAGCGGGTAAACCATGCTCACGCGAACACGCGCAGGTGTTCGGGCGAGAACGCAAGCGAGACCGGGGCGCCGGGCGAGAACGCGTCGAGCGCGCCGGTGCCGAGCGGCACCTTCACGAAGCACTCGTCCTGGCCCGGCAGTGCGCAGCGCATGCGCACGTGATCGCCGAAATAGATGAGGCTGCGCGCCTCGCCGCTCACGCAATTGGCGGCGCCGCCATTCATGCCGTTCGCGCCGTGCGCGGCGAGGCTCATGCGCTCGGGGCGGATGCACGCGACAGCGGATGCGCCCTCGGCGGCTTCGCCGATATGGCGGCCGACGAGCTTCGTGCCGTCGTCGAGCCGGAATTCGCAGAATTCGCCGTCGACGCGCGCGATGGTGCCGCGCAGCCGGTTGCTGTCGCCGATGAAGTTCGCGACGAATTCGTTGCACGGCGATTCGTACAGGCGGTCGACGGTGTCGAGCTGCTGCACGATGCCCTTGTCGAACACGGCGACGCGATCGGACATCGTCAGCGCCTCGCCCTGGTCGTGCGTCACATACACGAAGGTCACGCCGAGCTTTTCGTGCAGCGCCTTCAGTTCGTATTGCATGTGTTCGCGCAACTGCTTGTCGAGCGCGCCGAGCGGTTCGTCCATCAGCACCAGCTTCGGCTCGAACACGAGCGCGCGCGCCAGCGCGATACGCTGCTGCTGGCCGCCCGACAGTTGCGCCGGATAGCGTTTCGCGAAGCGCTCCATCTGCACCATCTTCAGCGCGTGCGCGACACGCTCCGCGCGCTCGCCGGCGGGCAGCTTGCGCACCGTCAGCGGATACCCGACGTTCTGCTCGACCGTCAGGTGCGGAAACAGCGCGTAGTTCTGAAACACCATGCCGATGTTGCGCTTGTGCGGCGGCACGCTGTTCAGCAGCTCGCCGTCGAGGCGGATCTCGCCGCCGGTCGGGAATTCGAAGCCGGCGAGCATCATCAGGCAGGTGGTCTTGCCCGAGCCGGACGGCCCGAGCAGCGTCAGGAATTCCCCGCGGTGGATGTCGAGGTCGAGCGATTTGACGACGAGCGTTTCGCCGTCGTAGGTCTTCCGCACGCCGCGAAAGCTGACGATCACATCATCGGACTTCATCGTGCTGTCCCCTGGTTCCGCGCCAATTGATTTTGAGATGCGAGCCACTATACGGCGCGCACGGTTCTATACTAGGGAACCATTTCAATATTCCTAGTAGGACCACTTTGGATACCGTGATCGTCGCCGACTGGCTGTCCGCCCGCATCGACCGCAGCTCGCCCGAACCGATGTACCGGCAGCTGCTGCAACTGATGCAGCAGGCCATCCTGACCGGGGAATTGGGGCCAGGGACAAAGCTGCCGAGTTCGCGCACGCTCGCGGGCGACCTGTCGATCGCGCGCAATACGGTGCTGCACGTGTACGACCAGCTGACGGCCGAAGGCTACGTGCTGACGACGACCGGCAGCGGCACCTACGTGGCCGACACGCGGCCGGACGCCGCCGCGATCCGCGTGCCGGGCGCCACGCCGCCGCCGTCAGCCGCCGACGAACTGCCGGCGCCCGACGCACAGGGCAGCCTGTCGATGCGCGGGCGGCAGTTGATCGAGCATGCGGGCGTCTCGCGGCGCCAGTGGGGTGCGTTCATGCCGGGCGTGCCGGACGTGTCGGAATTCCCGAGCCGCACGTGGAGCCGCCTGCAGGCGCGGCTGTGGAAGGAGGCCAATCCGGAGCTGCTGACCTATGCGCCGGGCGGCGGCTACCGGCCGCTGCGGCGTGCGCTCGCCGATTACCTGCGCGTCGCGCGCTCGGTCAAATGCTCGCCGGACCAGGTGATCATCACGACGGGCATCCATCAGTCGATCGATCTCGCGGTGCGGCTGCTGTCCGACATCGGCGATCGTGCGTGGGTCGAGGAACCGTGCTACTGGGGCGTGCGCAGCGTATTGCAGGCGGCCGGCCTGACGCTCGCGCCGGTGCCGGTCGACCAGGAAGGGCTCGACCCGCGCGCGAGCGACATGCAGCACCCGCCTCGGCTCGTGCTGGTCACGCCGTCGCACCAGTACCCGCTCGGGATGGTGATGAGCCTCGCGCGGCGCCGCATGCTGCTCGAATATGCACGCCAGCACCGCTGCTGGATCATCGAGGACGACTACGACAGCGAATTCCGTTACGGCAGCCGCCCGCTCGCGTCGCTGCAGGGTCTCGACGACGGCGGCCGCGTGATCTACGTCGGCAGTCTCGGCAAGATGCTGTTCCCGGGGCTGCGGATGGGTTACATGGTCGTACCCGAGCACCTGGTCGACACCTTCCGCACCGGGTTGTCGGAGCTGTACCGCGAAGGCCAGCTGATGCAGCAGGCCGTGCTCGCCGAATTCATCATGGACGGCCACCTCACTTCACACGTCCGACGAATGCGCACGCTGTACGGCGAGCGCCGGCAACTGATGATCGACGCGATCCGGGCGCGCTTCGGCGAGGCGCTGCCCGTGATGGGCGACGAGGCCGGCCTGCATCTGGTGCTCGGCCTGCCCGATGCGTGCGACGATCGCGCGGTCACGCAGAGCGCGTTCGACGCGGGCGTGATCGTGCGCCCGCTGACCAGCTACTACAGCAACCTCGACACCGCGCGGCAGGGCCTGCTGCTCGGCTATGCATGCGTCGCGCACGAAGGCATCCGGCCCGCGTTCGATACGCTCGCCGATACCATCGAGCAACATCTGCCGCGACACATCACGCGCGCGGCATGAAGCCCGCCACACGCGGCGACACCCGGGTCAATGCGCGCTGCCCGCGCCGCGATCGAGCGACGCCGCGCGTACGGCTTCGCCGGGCTTCGTGAACACGCGCTGCCGCAGCGCGGCAATCTGTGCGTCACGGTCCTGCGGCGACAGGCCGGCCGACTCGATCTGCGTACGCTGCGCCGCATAATCCGCGTAACGGCTCTGCCACGACGCATCGTCCTGCTGCATCTGCGCGACGCGCGCCGCCGCCTCGGGCCCGAGCGTCTGCGTCAGTTGCGCGCGCATCGCATCGGGCGTCGCGCCGCTCTTCCGCAATTGCGCGATCTGGTCGATCGCCGCGCGCTGCCGATCCACCCGCTGCTGCGCCTCGCGTTCGTCGGCCGGCATCTGCTGCTCGAGCGCCGCGAGCCGTTCGGCCTTCTGCGCATCGGTCAATGAGCGGTCCTGAGTGATCTTCAAGCGTGCGAGGTCATAGCGCTGCCGCCACTGCTCCGCGCCGAAGAACGGCTGGCTCCAGTCGCCGAGCGTGCGGTACGCGATCGACGCCCGCTGATCGAGCGCGAGCTGCAACGCGCCGGGATCGGACTTGTCGACCGCACCGGCGTCGCGCAATGTCGCGAGCGCATCGAGATACGCGCGATACCGATGCCACACGTCGAGCGCCTCCGCCTGTGCGACCGTGCCGTCGAGCTGCGCGGCGATCTCGCGAACGACGAACGCATCGAGCGCGGCCGCGCTCAGGTCGCTCCGCGCGGTCAGGCAATAGTCGAAGAAATCGCGCACCGTGCGCGACTTCGCGAGATGGCCGCCTGCATCGAGCGGCAACCGCGGCGCACTGGAACCGGCAAGCGACGGCGGCACGCCCGCACTCGCCGGCACCGCGGCCTGCGATGCGGCGACCGCCACGCCGCCCACCGCGGCCGCCTCCGGCGCATCACCCGCTGCGCCCGTGCCGCGATGCGATCCCGCACCGCTCCACATCGCGACGCCGGCGACTGCCGCGAGCCCCACGCCCCCGTAGATCGCAGCGCGCCGCACGAGCGGCGCGCGCCCTTCACGTGCCGCCATCGATCACACGCCCGCGAGCTTCAGCCGGTTCGCATGCGTGCGGATCACCGCGACCGGGTCTTCCGCATACGCGCCGCGCACGCCGAGCAGCTGGTTGATCTCGTCGATATGGTTCCACTTGTAGCGCGTGCTCAGCACCTTGCCGTACAGCGCGCTGCACTTCGACACGAGCCCGTCGTTCTCGCCCGAACCGCGGTTGATCATCACCGTGCCCGTGCCGAACAGCGCGAGCGTCGACAGGTCGAGCACGTTCGCCGGATCGACGACCGGAACGGTGCTCGTATCCGTCGCCCCCGTCACGCCGAACAGCGACAGCGTCGGCTGGATCGCCGTGCCGGCCCACGAATACAGCAGATGCGTGTTGCCGCCGACGGTTTCCGTCGGCGCGCCGGTCTGGCAACTGCCGGGAGCGCCGAGGCCCGCGCTCGGATAGTTCTGGTTGTAGGTGGCGGCCTGCGCGGTCGTCAGCGTCTTCAGCGACGCGAGTGCGTCCTGGTTCGTGTTGTGGCTGCTGCTCGTCAGGATCCCGAATACATTGACGAACGCGGCGATCACCGTCGACGACAGTCCGGTCGGATCGTATGCGAGCACGTCCTGCACGAAGTCGGCGAACTCGGAGCCGCGATGCGGCGTGCCGATCGTCGTCACCGACGCGACGAGATCGGGCGCGACGGCCGCGACATAGCGCGACGTCAGCCCGCCCTGGCTGTGACCGACGAGATTGACCTTGGTCGCGCCGGTCGCGGCGAGCACCGTCTTCACGTAAGCCAGCAGCTGTTCCCCGCGCCCGTTCGGGCCGTCGTCGCTCTGGAAGCCCGACAGGTTCGCGACGTAGACGGTCGCGCCATGCTGTTGCAGGTCTTCCTGGATGCCGTACCAGTAATCGAGTACGCCCGCGTACTTGTCGGTGCCGGTCAACCCGTGCACGAGAATGATCGGATAGCGCGTCGTCGCATAGTCGTCGGCGGGCGCGGTTGCCGCCATCGCCGTGTGCGTCGTCGCGAGCGTCGTCAGCGCGGTCGTCCCCGCGAACGGCGCGACGCTCATCGCGCATGCCACTGCCCCTGCCATTACCCTGGAACGCATCGATTTGGCCATGCATGTTCTCCTGATTATTGTGCTGCCGGTGCGAATGACACCGGATCGACACGCACGCCGCCTCGCACGGACCTCGTGTGTCGAATGCGGAGTGAAGCACGACTCGCGAACGTTTGCGCCCCGACTAGATACGGTTCTCTAATCGGTTGACGCGCCCCGCCCGTTCGGGCGGGGCGGCGTGCAGGCACGCGCATGCTGCGGCGCACACGCGCGTGGCGCGCTACAGCTTCGCGCTCACGCGTACCCACGCGGTACGCCCCGGCTCCATCACCGGCGCATTCGCCGGATAGCCGAAACCCGCGTTGCCGGCAAGGTTCAAATGCTCGGTGTAGGCCTTGTTCAGCACGTTGTCGACCCCCACCGAAATCTGCACGGTCTTGCTGACGTTGTACTGCGTATGCAGCGACAGCACGCCGAATCCGGCGCTCGGGCCGAAGTCCTTGCCGACCACGTTGCCCTCGTTCAGCGCATAGCGATGCTGCGACGCAACGATGCGCCACAGGCCGCCCGCCGACCAGGCGCCGCGCGTGTATTCGAGCCCGATGCGCGCCTCCAGCGGCGGCATCTGCGGCAGCGGATCGCCGCTCGCCACGTTGCGCCCCCACGCATACGCGAGCGACGTCTCGACGCGCAGCGGCGCGACCGGCCGCCACGACACGCCGGCCTCGCCACCCATGATCTGCGCGTTGACGTTGGTCGCCTGCGTGGTCGGGCCCATCATGCCGGTCGCATAGTCGAACAGGATGAAGTCCTGGACGTAGCCCGCGTACGCCGACACCCATGCATCGAACCGGTCGCTCTTATATTGCGCGCCGATATCGAGCTGCGTGGTCTTCTCCGGCCGCACCGCCGAGAACGCGTTGACCGACCCGGTCGGCCCGCGCGTCGCGGAGAACAGTTCCCAGTAGTCCGGATAACGCTCCGCGTGGCCGATCCCCGCGTACCACGTGACGGGCAGCGACGCGAGATCGCGCTCGTAGCGCACGAAGCCGCTCGGCAGCACTTTCGTCCGATCGTCGTCGAACGTCGGATTCGGCTTGCTCATCATCATGCCGCGCTTCATCGCGCGCTTGTCGCGTGCGCTCGCATAGTCGACGCGCGCGCCGCCGATCACGCGCGATACGTCGCTCGCATACCACGTCAGCTCGCTGAACACGCCCGCATTCCACATGGTCGCCTGCGCATCCCACGGCTGGTCGCGGTAGTTCTGCTGCCCCATCGACGAGCGCGAATCGAGCCGGTTCGATTGCGCATCGACGCCCGTGACGAGCTTGAAGTCGTCGCCGAAGCGGAACGTCGCGGCCGCACGCGCGCCCACCGTGCGGCGCCGCACGTCCGCGGCCATCCGCATCGGCATGCTGCTCGCGGGGTCGGGCTGCCGCAACGTGTAGTTATCCATCACGTGATCGGCTTCGTTGTAGTACACGCGCGCCTCGATCCGGTCGAGCACGTCGCCGAGATGCCGCTTGTCGAACGACAGGCCGAACGTCTCGCGGCGGAAATGCGCGCCGTCCATCCCGCGGCCCGCATAGCGTGCGTAGCCGTCGCCGGTGCCGGCGGTCAGCTCGACGCGCGTATGGTCGTCGGGCGTCCAGCCGAGCGCCGCATCGGCGTTCCACTTGTCCCACTGCGACGGCACGGTGTTGCCGTTGCCGTCCTGGTAGTCCTGCGAATGCGCGTGGTTCGCGGTCACGCGGCCATAGACGTCCCGCGTGCCGGCGGTGAGGTCGATGTTCTGGTCGTTGCGGCCGAACGATCCGCCGACCAGGCTGCCCTCGAAGCGCATGCCGGGGCGCTCGAAACGCGGCGTCACACGCTCGAACAGCACGGTGCCGGCCGATGCGCCGGGACCGTACAGCACGGTCTGCGGCCCCTTCACGACCGTCACCTTGTCATAGCTTTCCGGTCCGATGTACGACGTCGGCGCATCCATCCGGTTCGGGCACGCGCCGAGCGTCGGCATCCCGTTCGCCAGGATGTTCAACCGCGAACCGAACATCCCGCGCAGCACGGGGTCGCCGTTCGTGCCACCGCTGCGGATCGACGTGAAGCCAGGGATCGTCTTCAGGTAGTCGGCGCCGTCGCTGGCGGGCAGCGGCTGGCGCGGCGCCTTCGGATCGGTGACGACGACGAGCGGCGTCGACAGCGGCGCCGCGACGACTTCGACGGGCGGCAACAGCATCGCGGCGTCGTTCGCCGTCGCGCCGGCCGCAGGCGCCGTTTCGGCCGCGGCGGCGCTCGCGGCCAGCGCGTCGACAGCCAGCGCGGGAACGGTGAGTTTCAGCATGCGCGGCAAGGGCCGCGCACGGGCATTGCGTGACGCCCGTGGCGCACGCAACTGGAAATTGGTCATGATCGAAAGCCCGAGTGACGCCCTCCACGCGGCCTCGACGGGCCGCACGGATATCGGCGGAATGAGAAACGGCGGGAAACGCGTCAGGCGCGCTCGGGCGGTGCGCGCGGATAGGCGCGCGGATAGCGGTCGCTGCGCGCCGCGACGGCAGGCGGCGCGGCGACGGAAACGGAAACGACGGGAACGGCGCCGACCGACGCGGCGGCAGGCGCGCCGATGGCCGGGCTATGAGCGAAGAAGCCGCAGTAGCCGCACGCGTCGAGATGCAGCGCATGATCGTGCATGCCGCCGGCAGCGGGCGCACGATGCGCGCCATGCTCGGTACTGCAGACGATCGCATCGGGCGTGGCCGCCTGCGCGATACGCCACTGCGACACCAGCGGCGCGGCGATCGCGATCCAGATCGCGAGCAGGCCAAGCCAGGCAGTCAGGTGACGATGTCGGTGCAGCATGTGCGGCGACGAGTAAGCGGAATGTAAAAACAGCCGAGATGTTACAGAATGTTCAACGCGATGACCAGTGCCGACGACGGTAAACGAACCGGGGGCGCATGGTTGTCAACACAACCATGCGCCCCCGCCTGCGATGCGCTTCGGACGCACGATGATCAGGGCGCCATGCGCCGCAGCACGTCGTCGCGCCGGATGAAGTGATGGTAGAGCGCGGCCAGCGCATGCAGGCCGATCACGAAGTAGAACGCGTTGCCGATCAGCTCGTGCGCTTCCTTGATCGTCGGCCGCAGCGCCTTGTCGGGGCCGAACAGCGTGAACGACACGCCGAGCCAGTCGAGCGACACCGGCTTGCCGCCCATGTTGATCATCATGATGCCGAGCAGCGGCTGCGCGATGATGAACACGTAGAGCGCGAGATGCGCGAGCTTCGACAGCCAGCGCAGCAACGTCGCCTGCGGAATCGCTTCCGGCGCGCGGCTGACCAGTCGCCACAGCACGCGCAGCACCGACAGCACGAGGACGAACGTACCGGCCGTCAGGTGCACGTTCATCCAGAACGCCCGGCTGTCGCTGCCTTTCGGTCCGCGGATCTCGATGGCCAGGTAGGCCAGCGCGACCAGCAGGAAGATGGCCCAGTGGAAGAAGATCGCGGGCGAGCTGTAGCGCGTCTGTTTCGCGAGGATGTTTTTCATGCTTCGTCTCGTGTCGTATTCGGGGAGGGGCGCCAGCTGCAGCCGGCCTGCGCCCGGCAAGGCTGTGACGATTGTAGCCGCGCGGGCGGCCGGTTTTGCACGGCGCGGTCAAATATCCGACGAATCGTCAACGCGCGCCGCGCGCGGCCGGCCTATGGAAAATCCGCATCGCGCGCCCGGGCGGCTGTGGCACGATGAAGCTTTGGTGCGACGGCGCGCGGGCATCATGAGCAAAGCGTTCTTCGTTGCAGCCTACCGGCTGATCGCCGCATTGCTCGCGGTGTCCACCACGCTGCACAGCGTCGCCGACTACTGGCGCCTGCCGAGCTTCCATCTCGGCAACTACCTCAGCTACTTCACGCAACTGAGCAGCCTCTACGCGGCTGCGATGCTGGCCGCGGGGCTGTGGCGCATCGCGCGCCCCGGCTCGGCCCGCTACGAATCGATGCGCGGCGCGGCGGTGCTGTACGTGCTGATCACCGCGATCGTCTACGAGCTGCTGCTCGCGCGGCTCGATGCGCTGCGCCACGTCACGCCGGCGTTCAACAACTGGGTACTGCACCGAATCGTGCCGCTCGTGATGCTGTGCGACTGGCTGTATGTCGAACCGCGCTCGCCGATTCCGCGCCGCAGTGCGTTCGCGTGGCTCGGCTTTCCGGTCGTCTATCTCGGCTATACGCTCGTGCGCGGCGCGGTGGAGGACTGGTATCCCTACCCGTTCGTCGATCCGCGGCCGCACGGCTACCTGCCGGTCGCGATCCAGTGTTCGCTGATCGCGCTCGGCGCGGCGGCGCTCGCACTGGGCATTCGCTGGCTCGGCAATCATGCGAGACAGTCTGGCAGCGCGACGCTTAAGGAAGGATGAAGATGGAAGCGGTTCGAACGTGTGCGCCGCCCGGCGCACACGTGGCGATACCGACGATCAGCCGCCGTTGCGCGGCAGGAAGTTCATCGGATCGACGACCTTGCCGTTCTGGCGGACTTCGAACTCGAACGTCGAACGACCGCTCGCGTCGGTGCCCATTTCGGCGACCGGCTGGCCCTGGCGCACCGCGTCGCCTTCGTTGACGAGCAGCTTGCCGTTGTGCCCGTAGGCCGTGATGAGCCCGTTGTCGTGCTTCAGGATCACGAGCGGGCCATACGCCTTGACGCCGGAGCCGGCGTACACCACGCGCCCGTTTGCCGCGGCCCGCACCGAGTGGTCGGGCCCGGATGCGGCGATCACGACGCCGCGCGTCTTGCCGGCCGCAAACGGCGTCGCGACGACACCCGTGGCCGGCCACGCGAGCGAGCCCGGCTGGGCGGCGGCCGCGGGCGGCTGCCCGTACGCATTCGCCGCCGGCGGCGGCGCGACCCGCAGCACCTGGCCCGGCGACACGGCGTCCGTCGGCGCCATGTGGTTCCAGCTGGCCACGTCCTGCACGCGCTGCCCGTAAGCGCTCGCGATGCCCGCCAGCGTATCGCCCGGGTTCACGCGGTAATAGCCGGCAATCACACCCGGCGTCGCAGCCGACGTGGGCGCCGGCTGGCGCGTGGGTTGCCAGCTGTCGGTCCACGGCGTCATCGTGCAGCCCGTCAGCGCGATGGCCGCGGCAACGAGCGCCGTCTGCGGCAGCCAGCGCGTGAGCGTGTCGTGGATGGGAATAGTTTCTCTCAAGGGTCCTCCCGGATTTGCGTCGTCGCGCCGCCCACCGCCCCCCGGCGCGCGACGCACGATGTCCGGCCGAACGGCCGGATCAACCAGTATCCGACCGCTTTCGCGGCCGTCAGTTTCCACAGCGGAACGTCGGCGCGGATGAGCTCACCGGCCCCTTTTTCGCGTCGTCCCGACCGGCAAAGATACCATTTGTCGCGGTCAACACCCCGACAGTTGCCCGATCCGGAAACAATCTTGCGGCATCGCACGGGCATCCCGGCGGGCCGCGCGCCGCGCCGGGCGGGCCATCCGGCCGGCGCTTGCGGGTTTCTCGCGGGCGCGGCCGCCCTCGCCCGCCGTATCGGCCCCGTCATATTCTCCGCTTCGATCGCCGCCTATACTCGGTGGTGCGCAGCGCGATCCAACGACAACGAGGAGCAAGACAATGAATAACGCGACGTTTCTCTCCGTGCAGCTCGACGCCGACGATTTCGCCGGTTCCAGCGGTCTGGTCGAATTGCTCAACCGGCACCTGTTGTTCGCGACCGACGTCGCCGAAGCGGCCGACGCGCTGGTTCAGCTGGCGAGCGTCACGCACTTGACCGGCGCCACGCGCCACAGCGTCGAGTTGCCGGTCCTGGCGATCGAACGACTGCGCGACGCGCTCGATACGCTGAGCGGTTACGACGAAACGTGGCTGCAGGTGCTGGAACCGGCCGAGGCGCTGTTCCGCGAGATCGGGCGCGGCAGGCGCCCGCTGCACTGAACGCCGCCGCATTCATTGCGCGTTCCAATGAAAACACCCCGTCGTTCCGCATAGCGGTACGACGGGGTGTTCGTACTACAGGGGGTCAGATGCGGTCGCCAGCGCGGCCGTGCCATTAACGACCCTTGTAGACCGGTGCGCCATCCGAGATGCGCTTGACTTGCCAGCCGGTCTTGGCCGCAGCCGGCGCGCCCGATTCCTGACCAGCAGCCGGTTGCGCACCGTAGCCGGTCGTGTCGGCGGCGGCGACGTTCTGTTGCGGGTTCAGACGGGCTTCGGCAGCCTGGATGCTTTCCGGATAGTTGGTCCGGTCGCTGCCCAGCTTGTAGCCGGCCTGTTGGAGCTGAACCAGTTCGGCCTTCACCTGGGCACGGGTGACGGGCGCGTTCTGTTGGGCGAACGAGACGGCGGGGACGGCGAGGACAGCAGCAGCAGCGAACGTTGCGATCAGCGATTTCATGATTACCTCCGGGATTTTTTTGCTCCGCCGCACACACCATGTCTGCAGCGATGGAACAGAGTTTAGTCCCGGCAGCACCTAGGGAAAACCATGAAAGAACGAAAACACTGTTTCCCCGGAGCCAACAATGCCGGCATCCGGGATAGAAAAACCCTATTCAAGGAATAGATTTTCGCAACAATGCCGCCGCCGCTAGCTGGTTACGACCAGTTCGCGTGGAAGCTGCCCGGCTTGTCCGTGCGCTCGAACGTGTGCGCGCCGAAGAAGTCGCGCTGCGCCTGCACGAGGTTCGCGGGCAGCCGCTCGGACCGGTAGCTGTCGAAGTACGCGACCGCCGATGCGAACGCCGGGACCGGCACGCCGGCCTTCACCGCGGCCACCACGACGTCGCGCAGCGCGGTCTGGTAGTTCGCGGCGATGTCCTTGAAGTACGGGTCGAGCAGCAGGTTCGCGAGCGCCGGATCCTTCGCATACGCGTCGGTGATCTTCTGCAGGAAGCGCGCGCGGATGATGCAGCCCGCGCGGAAGATCTTCGCGATCGTCCCGAGATCGAGGTTCCAGCCGTATTCTTCCGACGCCGTGCGCAGCTGCGCGAAGCCCTGCGCGTACGAGATCACCTTGCTCAGATACAGCGCGCGGCGCACCGCTTCGACGAACGCGGCACGATCGCCGTCGAACGGCGCGGCGGCCGGGCCCGACAGGATCTTGCTGGCCGCGACCCGCTCGGTCTTCAGCGACGACAGCACGCGCGCGAACACCGACTCGGTGATGAGCGGCAGCGGCACGCCCAGATCCAGCGCGTTCTGGCTCGTCCACTTGCCGGTGCCCTTCTGCGCGGCGCGATCGAGGATCACGTCGACGAGATGCTTGCCGGTTTCTTCATCCTTCTTGCCGAAGATCTTCGACGTGATCTCGATCAGGTAGCTGTCGAGCTCGCCCTGGTTCCATTCGGTGTACACCGCGCCGAGTTCGTCGTTGGTCAGGCCCGCGACGTCCTTCAGCACCGAGTAGCTTTCGGCGATCAGCTGCATGTCGCCGTATTCGATGCCGTTGTGGACCATCTTCACGTAGTGGCCCGCACCGTCCGGGCCCATGTACGCGACGCACGGCTCGCCGTCCGACGGCGCCTTCGCGGCGATCTGCTTGAGGATCGGCTCGACGAGGTCGTACGCGTCGCGCTGGCCGCCGGGCATGATCGACGGGCCGCGCAGCGCGCCCTCTTCGCCACCCGACACGCCGGTGCCGATGAAATGCAGGCCCGACTGCGCGAGTTCCTGGTTGCGGCGGATCGTGTCGGTGAAATGCGTGTTGCCACCGTCGATCAGCACGTCGCCCTTCTCGAGCAGCGGCTTGAGCGAGGCGATCGTCGCATCGGTCGCTTCCCCGGCCTTCACCATCATCAGGATCCGGCGCGGCGTTTCGAGCGACGCGACGAATTCTTCGAGCGTATAGGTCGGCACCAGATTGCGGCCGGGGAATTCGGCGATCAGTTCGTCGGTTTTCTCGCGACTGCGGTTGAACACCGACACCGCGTAACCGCGGCTCTCGATATTGAGTGCGAGATTGCGGCCCATCACCGCGAGCCCGATCACACCGATTGCTTGTTTGCCCATTAGTCAATTCTCCGGAAAAAACGGGGCGCGACCCGAGCCGGGCCGCGCGCACAGGCGAAAGGATAGTGGAAACCCGGCGGCGCTGCGCGCTTGCGTGTCATTGCTCCGCGTGCGGCAGGCGCCGGAACACGACGCTCAGGTTGTTCGCCGGCATCTCGACGACCTCGATGCAGTCGAGCCCGAGATCGAGGCCGAGCGCGACCACGGTCTCCAGATCGCGCACGCCCCACGACGGATCGCGGCTGCGCAACTGCTGGTCGAACGCCTCGTTCGACGGGGCCGTATGCCGGCCTTCGCGACGATACGGGCCGTACAGGAACAGCACGCCGCCCGGCCGCAGCACGCGCGACGCACCGGCGAACAGCGCGTCGGTGCAGGCCCACGGCGAGATATGGATCATGTTGATGCAGACGATCGCGTCGAGCGCCGCGACCGGCCACGGCGTGTCGCGCACGTCGAACGCCAGCGGCCCGGCGACGTTCGCGAGGCCCGCATGCGCGACCCACGCGGCGATCGAACGCCGCGCCTGCGCATCGGGATCGCTCGGCTGCCAGTGCAGGCTCGGCAACGCCTGCGCGAAATGAACGACGTGCTGCCCGGTGCCGCTCGCGATTTCGAGCACGCTGCCGCTCGCCGGCAGCACGCGCCGCAGCACGTCGAGGATCGGCCCGCGATTGCGTTCGGCCGCCGGCGCCGACAGCCGCGCGGACGGATCGGAGGAAGAAGCGGCGCCGGTCACGATGCATGCTCCTGCGTGTCGCCCGCGCTGCTGCGCCCGAGCCCGAGCCGCGCCACGAGTGCGTCGAGCGCGGGTGCGCAATGCGCCTCGACCTTCAGCGTCAGTATCGGGTCGGCGCGCGTATGGCCGAGATTGAGGGCGGCAAGCGGCTTGTGCTGCGCCTGCGCCCACACGCAGAAGCGGTAGCCGGAATACACCATCAGCGACGAACCGACGACGAGCAGCGCGTCGGCCGCATCGAGCGCCTGCGACGCCAGCGCCACGCGTTCGCGCGGCACGTTCTCGCCGAAGAACACCACCGCCGGCTTCAGCAGGCCGCCACACGCGGGGCACGCCGGGATGCGGAACGTATCGAGCGCGGCCCATTCGAGATGCGCGTCGCCGTCCGCCGCCGGCTCGGCCTGCGCGCCCAGCAACTCGGGATTGTCGGCTTCGAGCACGGTCTGGATCGTCGCCCGCGCGTGATGCGCGCCGCAGTCGAGGCAGGTCACGCCGTTGATCCCGCCGTGCAGTTCGATCACGTCGTCGCTGCCCGCCCGCTGATGCAGGCCGTCGACGTTCTGCGTGACGAGGCGTTCGATCCGGCCCGCGCCGCCGAGCCGCGCCAGCGCGACGTGCGACCCGTTCGGCCGCGCGCGGCCGACGACCGGCCAGCCGATCATGCTGCGCGCCCAGTAGCGGCGCCGCGCGGCATCGGAGCCGAGGAATTCGTGGAGCTGGATCGGCGGCGAGCGCATCCATTGACCGTTGCGGTCGCGGTAACCGGGAATGCCGGAATCGGTGCTGATGCCCGCGCCGGTCAGCACGAGCAGGCGCGGATGACGCTCGACGAACGTGTGCAGCGCATCGAGCGCGGCCGGATCGACGTCGGCGATGGAGGGATCGGGCAAGGCTTGATCGGGCAAGGCTTTATCGTTCATGTTGGCAACGTGATCGGTCGCGCCGGCAGGCCGTGCGCCCGCACGGGCGGCCACGCACGCCAGCACATGATACAGAACGCCGCGCGATCGGGCGGACCGCCGCCACGGCACGCCCGCGCACGCAAAAAGACGCCCGTCGCCGCTCGGCGACGGGCGCTTCAACAATTGATCCATCGGGGTAGTGGATCAACTGACAGCACAATGTTGCGACGCCCGTCATACCGCGATCGACGGCCGTTCCCCTGGACCCTGCGTGTTCCGCCTGCCGCGCACATCGGCGCGTCATCGGCCTTCCCGACCCGATCCCGTTCCACCGGCTCGTCACGCCGATGCGATGCCCATCGCGCAAACGCGTTCGCCGCGCGACGACGGGCGTGGTGTCATGGCATGACGATTCCGGGATCCGGGCCGACGCCATCCGCCTGCGTTCGCGGTTCATCCGCGACGGCCGACCGGCACCGGTCGGCTTCGTGCGCCACGCATGCACGTCGTCGTTCAGAACGAACCCGATTGCTCGGATGGAACGGAAAACCGCTCGCTCACGTCGCCGCAATCAGCGGCGAAGCGACTACCCTGGCAGGTCGGCGATTCATGTTTGCAACACGATTCGTTGCGTTTCGGTCTTTTTTCATTCTCTTGTCCCCGTCTCCGATACATCCGACCCACTGAAGCGATTGCCGGGTCGACTGCACCCGCGATCGCGCTCACGGCCCATACCACCATGCAAGGAGCGCACCATGTTTCATGGCGCAAGGCCTCGCGGGGCCCGGCAAGGCCGCGGGCAGGCATCGCGCCCCGTCAGAAAGCCCGAATGTTTCGAAACTGAAACGCACCGCCGGTGCCGCCGGCATCGTCGTGTCGGCGCTGCGCGCGGCGGCCAATCGCCTTACAATCGGCCCACGATTGGCGCCGCCCCGTCACCGGATGCGAGCGCCCGGCATTGCCCTTTCCCGCAGATCTGCACCGCCCGACCGGAACCCGCACTCGCCGCATGCCCGACACGAAGAACTGGCTGGAGATCGACTACCGCACGCTGTTCAGGCTGCACCCCGATCGCCGGATCGAACGCGAGAACGATCCCGACGAATCGCCGGCGCCACGCTTCTGGCTCGGCCGCTGCGCGGGCGGCACGCTGTCCGGCGTACGCGCGGACGTGCCCGCCGGCATCGCGGACGAACTGACGCGCGTGGCCGACAGTGAACCGCCGTGGTCGGACGACGCGCCGCCCACGCACCTCGAACGCTATCTCGCATTGCTCGCACCCGTTTCGCACTGGACCATCGGCCTCGTGTATGCGTTGCCGCATGCGCTCGAATTCGATACCGACGCGCACGCCACGCTGGTCGACGGCGACAGCGATACAGGTCGACGATTGCTGCAATCGCTGGCCGTGCACGGCATGCCGGAAGGGCTGCTGTCGATGGGGTTTCGAAGCGCCGCCGATCTGTGGGCGCCGTGGTGCGCGGCTGTGGTCGACGGCGAAATCGCGTCGCTCGCGTTTGCCGCGCGACTGTCCGACGTCGGCGCCGAACTCGGTGTCGCGACCGCGCCGGCGTTCCGTGGGCGCGGCCTCGCGGCCGCCGTCACCGCCGCGTGGTCGCGCTTGCCGTCGCTGCGCACGCGCACGCTGTTCTACAGCACCGACCGCGACAACCGCGCGTCGCAACGCGTGGCGTCACGCCTGGGGCTCGCGTTGCGTGGCGCGACGCTGCGGGTCGGGTAGCGCGGGGCGGAACCGTCCCGCTCGCGCATCGCGCAAACACGCTAGCATTCGGACACGGAACGCCGCGCGTTCCCGTCGCCTCGCCTCCAAGGACTCGCCATGACCCCTTCCGCTTCCACCCGCGCCGACGTCGCGCATCGCGTCTTCTCGGCCGGGCGGCTGTCGATCGGCCTCACGCTTCCGCTGCTTCGCAGCGGCCACATCGTCGCGGACTTCAACGAACAGCTCGAACTCGCGGCGCTGGCCGATTCGCTCGGCTTTCGCGCGCTGTGGATTCGCGACGTGCCGCTGAACAGCGCCGACTATCCGGACCCGGTCGGCCACCTCGATCCGTGGGTGCTGCTCGGCGCGCTGGCGTCGCGCACCCGCCGGATCGCGCTCGCCAGCGGCGCGATCGTGCTGCCGCTGCGCCATCCGCTGCATATCGCGAAAGGTGCGCTGTCGGTCGCGACGCTGTCGGGCGGGCGCTTCATCCTCGGGCTCGGCTCCGGCGACCGGCCGCCCGAATACGCGGCGTTCGGCGTCGACGCGCAAACGCGGCGCGACCGCTATCGCGCGCACTGGGACGTCGTCGCGGCCGCGCTCGGCGTGCCGTCGCGCGTGCTGCCCGACGAAGCGCCGCCCGATGCGCCCGAATTCACGCTGCTGCCGCGCGACGGCGACGCGGTGCCGATGCTTGCGGTCGGCTCGGGTGGACAGAGCGTCGACTGGATCGCCCGGCATTCGATCGGCTGGATGACGTATCACCGCGATCCGGATACGCAGCGCGCCCGCTATTCGATGTGGCGCGCGGCGGTCGACCGGCTCGCGTCGCCGCCGTTTCGCGCGTTCGGCGTCTCGATGCGGCTCGATCTCGCCACGCACCCCGATACGCCGGCCACCGCGCTGCCGCTCGGTTACGCTACCGGGCGCCGCGCGTTGGTCGACATCCTGCGGGACATGCGCACGGCGGGTACGCATCATGTCACGCTGAACCTGGGCTCGGACCGACCCGTGCGCGAGGTCATCGAAGAAATCGCCGAGCACGTCTTGCCGGTATTTCATGACGAGCAGGCGTAATTCATCAGGAATCCGAATTCCGTGATGGAATGCACGCGTGGATCGTGATCGAACGAGCGCTCGCTGGGTGACGCATCCCGCGCCGGCGTCGATAAACCCGCGTGACAGGCTCCTTACGATCGGGGAAGCGGGATCTTGCGTCCGATATCGGACCGCCGACGGTCTGCGTCCGGCACACGACTTGCGCGCCTGCATGGCCGGCGTCGCGCATGCCCGATCCGAATCGTCGGCGACGGAACGACGGAACTATTCGGTCCCGATCGCGATCATGTTAACTTCCGTCCATCGTTCAGCCTGGCGGGCCGCGTGACGGCACGCACCCGCATGCCCACTCCATGCGACATATCCTTCTCGGCTGGCTGCTCGCCGCCGTCGTCTCGGCCGCTCACGCGACCGCTCCCGCTCCGGCCGCCGCGTCGGCCGCCTCCGACGCCGCGCCCGCACTGACGCCGCAACAGGCGCGGCAGGCACTGAATGTGCTCGAAAACCCGCGCGAGCGCGCGCAAGTCGAAACGACGCTACGCGCCATCGCGGCGGTCGGCGCGTTGAGCGCACCGGCGGTGCCGGCCAGCGCAGCGTCTGCGGCCAGCGGCGCATCGGCGGCCGCCGCGCCGGCCGCGCTCACGTCGAACGGGCTCGCGTCGATGCTCGTCCGCCAGGGATCGCGCTGGGCCGCTCAGATCGGCAACGCGCTGCAGGAATCGCTGCGCTCGCTGCTCGACATCGGGTCGGTGGGCAGCTGGTGGCACGACAAGCTGGTGCGCGCCGACCAGCGGGCGGATCTCACTCGCACGCTCGGGATCCTCCTCGCGGTGCTCCTGCCGGCGCTCGTCGTCGAATGGCTCGCGAAGCGGGTGTTGCGACGCGCGCTGGCCGCGGTGGCCGCACGCCGCGCCGATACGTCGCGCCGCACCGCGTCCGATTCCGCCGCATCGGACGAGGATCACGCACCGCCGCCCGATACATCCGCCCCACCCGATCACGCCGACACGGTCGACGCTCCCTCGTCCACGCAAAGCCGCGGCCATGCACGCCGACACACCACGCTGCTGCACCGGCTGCCGCGCGCGCTCGTCAGTCTCGCGCTGCGCGTGGTGCCGCTGCTCGTATTCGTCGGTGTCGCGAGCCTGACGATGTCGTTGCTCGACGAAGCCGGCACGCCGATCGACGCCGCGCTCGAAGCATTGATCGACATCTACGTGATCTGCCGGCTCGTCACGATCGTCAGCCGGCTGTTCTTCCAGCCCGATGCGCGGCAATTGCGGCTGCTGCATATCAGCGACGCATGGGCCGAATTCGCTCAACGCTCGATCGCACGGATCGTGGTCGTGGTCGGCACATGCACGGCGGCCGTCGAGATCGCCGCGAACTTCGGTCTGAACGAAGCCGGCCATGTCGCGCTGCTGAAGGCCGTCGCGCTCGTCGGCCACGTGATGATCTCGGTGCTGATCCTGCAGTGCCGGCGGCCGGTCGCGGCACGCATCCGTGCCGCCGGCGCGGATCGCCCGACCTTCTCGGTCGTCGGCAACGCGCTCGCGGACGCGTGGGCGCCCGTCTCGGTCTTCATCGTGATGGCGCTGTGGTTCGTGTGGGCGCTCGACGTCCACAACGGTTATCGCGTGCTGATCACGCTCGGCGGCCGCTCGATCGCGGTGATGATCGCGATGCGGATGGTGTCGATCGTCGTGTTCGGCGCGCTCGCGCGGCTGTTCCAGCGCCGCGAGGACGACCGCACGCTCGTTCATCTGCACGCGTACCGCTACTACCCGCTGCTGCGCCAGATCGTGTCCGGGGCGATCGGCGTCGTGACCCTCGTGCTGCTGCTGCAGATCTGGGGCGTGCCGATCTTCCGCGCGTTCGAAACCGGCACGATCGGCCACCGGCTCGCGTCCGCGCTGGTGACGATCGCGATCGCGGCGATCGTCGCACTCGTCGTGTGGGAAGCGGCCAACATCGCGATCGAGCGCCGTCTGCAGCGCTGGACGCGCGAAGGCAACCTGGTGCGCGCGGCGCGGCTGCGCACGCTGCTGCCGATGCTGCGCTCGCTGCTGTTCGTGATGATCGCGCTCGTCGTCGTGCTGACGGGCCTCAGCGAACTCGGCGTGAACGTCGGGCCGCTGCTCGCCGGCGCCAGCATCTTCGGCGTCGCGCTGGGCTTCGGCTCGCAGAAGCTGGTGCAGGATTTCATCACCGGGATCTTCCTGCTGATGGAAAACGCAATGCAGGTCGGCGACTGGGTCACGCTCGCCGGCGTGTCGGGCACGGTCGAATACCTGTCGATCCGCACCGTGCGGCTGCGCGCCGGCGACGGGTCGCTGTACACGATCCCGTTCAGCTCGGTGACGACCGTCAACAACACGAATCGCGGGCTCGGCAACGCGGCCGTCAAGGTCAGCATCGCGTACGGCGAGGACATCGACCGCGCGATCGCGACGCTGAAGGAAATCGGCGCCGCATTGCGCGACGATCCGAAGTATCACGACGGCATCCTGTCGGACTTCAGCTACTGGGGTATCGACCAGGTCGACGGCGCGGCGCTCGCGCTGGCCGGACAGATGCAGTGCACGGACTCGGCGCGCTGGAGCGTGCAGCGCGAATTCAACCGGCGGATCGCCGAGACGTTCCGCGAACGCGGAATCCGGATCGCCAATCCGCAGCGCAGCGTCGTGGCCTATGCGGACGGCTCGCGGCCTGTCGCCGCCGACGAAAACGATCCGCGCGCCGACACGCGGAATCCCACCGATACGGCAGCCCCGCCGCCGTCGCCCGACGAAGCGGCGCGCAAGCCGGGTTGATCGCGATCGCCCGGGACAGGTAACTGGCCGCGCTCAACGCGCGGCAGGCTTCTTTACGCGCGCCGTGCGTTTCGCCGCGGGCGGTGCCGCCCCCGGCTTCGCCGCGCGCTTCGCGACGGCACCCTGCCCGCGCTTCGCAACGGCTTCCGAATCGGCGGCACCCGCATCGCGCTGCGCATGCCACTGCTCGAGCAGCACGCGGGTCTGGTCGGCAATCGTTTCGGTCACCAGCGCCGCGCGTTCGCCCTCGAACGCGTCCCATTCGAGCAACTGCAGCGCCGAACGCTGCGCGATGTGAAACACCGTGATCTGCCCGAACAGGCTCAGCGCGCGCAACCGCGTGACGGAATCGTCGGCCGGCCGGCCGGTGATGCGGCCGATCAGCTCGGCGCTCACGTCGTTGAGCGGCTTGCGCATGCGCGTCATCAGGATCTCGCTTGCGCTCGCCGGTTCCTGGCCGCCCTGCTCGCGCGCGAAGAACATCCGCTGGTTCATCGTCTTCGGCGCGGTGAACATCCGGTCCGACAGCGCGCGCAGCAGCCCGATGAACGCATCGATCAGTTCGTCGACGCTCGCGTGGGCCTCGAGCATCGCCCGCGCATGGCCGACCGCCGGCGCGAACACCGCCCAGCCGTGCTCCGCGATCGTCTCGACGCACGCACGGTACACGCCTTCCTTGTTCTCGAAGTAGTACTGGAGCGCCGGCGCGTTCACGCCCGCCATCGCGGCGATCTCGCGCGTCGACGCGCCCGCGAACCCACGTTCGCCGAACAGTTCGATTGCCGCCTCGATGATCCGCTGGCGCGTCTCGTCGCCGCGCGCGTAGCCGCCCGCCGACGTGCGGCGCAGCTTCTTCGCTTCGTTCATGCCTTCCTCGTCATTCGATCGATCGACATTCTACTTGACACAATTTTACCAACTGGAATAATTCTTCCACTCGGAATAAATTGGATCTCGCATGTCGACGCCACAAGACCCGCCACAGAAAGCAGATCGTCAGGAAAACGGAACAATGCCGCGCAACCGGAACGGCGGAACGAAACGGCGCGTCCTGCTCGCGGTCGCCGTGCTCGCGGCCATCGGCGGCGCGGTGTGGCTCGGCCGCTGGTGGACGGTCGGCCGCTTCATCGAAAGCACCACCGACGCGTATCTGCAGGCGGACAGCATGACCGCCGCACCGAAGGTGGCCGGCTACGTGACCGACGTCTATGTGCGCGACAACCAGCCCGTGAAGGCCGGCGATCCGCTCGTGCGGCTCGACGTCCGCCAGTACCAGGTGGCGCTCGCGCAGGCGCTGGCGACCGTCGACGCCCGTCGCGCCGATATCGCGCGCGCCGAAGCCGACATCAGCCAGCAGCACGCGAACCTCGAGCAGGCCGACGCGCAGGCGAAGGTGTCGCGCATCAACGCGCAGCACGCGAGCGACGAGTACACGCGCTACGCACCGCTCGCGGCGACGGGCGCCGAAACGCACGAACGCGTGGCCGACCTGAAGAGCACGCGCGATCAGGCGGCGGCGACGCTCGCCGCGAACAACGCGTCGATCGCCGCCGCCCGCACGCAGATCGCGTCGTTCACCGCGCAGCTCCAGCAGGCACGCGCGCAGCTCGAGGCTGCGCAGGCCAGCGCCGCACAGGCGCAACTCGACCTCGACAACACGATCGTGCGCAGCACGCTCGCGGGCCGCGTCGGCGATCGCACGGTGCGCGTCGGGCAATACGTGCAGCCCGGCACGCGCCTGCTGACCGTCGTGCCGGTGGACTCGATCTATCTCGTCGCGAACTTCAAGGAAACGCAGATCGGCAACATGCGCATCGGCCAACCCGTCGAGCTGCATGTCGATGCGCTGCCGGACGGCCCGCTGTCCGGCGTCGTCGACAGCTTCGCGCCCGGCACCGGTGCGCAGTTCGCGCTGCTGCCGCCCGAGAACGCGACCGGCAACTTCACGAAGATCGTCCAGCGCGTGCCGGTGCGCATCCGTCTCGCCGCGAACGCCCGCGCGCAGCGCATGCTGTTGCCCGGGCTGTCGGTGACGGTCGACGTCGATACGCGCTCCGCCCGCGACGAGCAGCATCATGGCTGATACGCCCGCCACGATGCCCGCGCCGCCGCACGAAGGCCGCGCGAGCGTGACCGACTGGATCGCGGTCGCGGCCGGCGCGCTCGGCGCGCTGATGGCAACGCTCGACATCTCGATCACGAACTCCGCGCTGCCGCAGATCCAGGGCGAAATCGGCGCGACCGGCACCGAAGGCACGTGGATCTCGACCGGCTACCTGATGTCGGAAATCGTGATGATCCCGCTCGCCGCCTGGCTCACGCGCGTGTTCGGGTTGCGCAATTTCCTGCTGACGAATTCCGCGCTGTTCATCGCGTTCTCGATGATGTGCGGCTGGTCGCACTCGCTGCCGATGATGATCGCCGGCCGGATCGGCCAGGGCTTCACGGGCGGCGCGCTGATCCCGACCGCGCAGACCATCATCCGCACGCGCCTGCCGCTGTCGCAGTTGCCGGTCGGGATGACGCTGTTCGGCCTGATCGTGCTGCTCGGGCCGCTGTTCGGCCCGGTGCTGGGCGGCTGGCTCGCGGAAAACGTGAACTGGAGCTGGTGCTTCTTCCTGAACCTGCCCGTGTGCCTGCTGCTGATGGCGCTGCTGGTGTTCGGGCTGCCGTCGGACCGCCCGCACTGGAGTGCGTTCTTCAACGCGGACTGGCTCGGCATCTTCGGTCTCGCGATCGGCCTCAGCTCGCTGACCGTCGTGCTCGAGGAAGGCCAGCGCGAACGCTGGTTCGAATCGCAGATGATCGTCACGCTGAGCATCGTGTCGTTCGTCGGAATGGTCCTGATCGCGCTGTCGCAACGCTTCGCGAAGCGGCCGATCATGCGGCTGTCGTTGATGCGCAACCCGCGCTACGCGAGCGTGATCGTGATCGTATCCGCGGTCGGCGCCGGGCTGTACGGCGTGTCCTACCTGCTGCCGCAGTTCCTCGCGATCGTCGCCGGCTACAACGCGGAACAGGCCGGCGCGATCATGCTGCTGTCGGGGCTGCCGGCCTTTCTCGTGATGCCGATCCTGCCACGCCTGCTCGGCAAGGTGGATTTCCGCATCCTCGTGATCACGGGGCTGCTGCTGTTCTGCCTGAGCTGCATGCTCGACATCAGCCTGACCGCGCAGAGCGTGGGCCATGATTTCGTGTGGTCGCAGCTGATTCGCGGTCTCGCGCAGATGCTCGCGATGATGCCGCTCAACCAGGCGTCGATGGCGGCCGTCGCGCGCGAAGACTCGGGCGATGCGGCCGGGCTCTACAACATGGCGCGCAACCTCGGCGGCTCGATCGGGCTCGCGATCATCGGCACCGTGATCGACCGGCGCACGACCTTCCATACGGCCGCGCTGCGCGAATCGGTGAGCGCGAACTCGCTGATCGGGCAGGATCGACTGTCGGCCTATACGGCCAACTGGTTCGCGCACACCGGCGATCTCGCGTATTCGAACCTGCGCGCGCTCGGCCAGTTGGCGCAGCAGATCCAGATCCAGGCCATCGTGATGACCTACTCCGAAACCTTCTACCTGCTGGGCCTCGCACTGCTCGCCTGCGTGCCGCTCGCGCTGCTGCTGAGAACGCCGCGCGGGCCGCAACCGATGTCGTCCGGCCATTGACCCGTCATACGCGATGAAACCCTTCTCCCTGCCCCGCCGCCCCGCGCTCACCCTGTGCGCGGCCGCATGCCTGCTCGCCGGCTGCACGGTCGGCCCCGACTACCGCGGCGCGCCCGCCGCGCCGGATGCGCCGACCTTCGTGCGTGCGCCGGCCACCGGCGTCGACACCGCCGCGCCCGCACCGAGCGCGTGGTGGCACGCGCTGAACGATCGCCAGCTCGACGAGCTGATCATCGCCGCACTCGTGTACAACCCCGATCTGCACGCGGCGCAGGCCCGCTTGCGCGCGGCCCGCGCGCAGCTCTCGCAACAGCGCGCCGCGCAGATGCCGAAATCGTCGGCCACCGTCGCGGCCATCCGCATGCGGGAACCGGACGTCGGCGCGGCCGGCTCGCTGCTGCCGTCGAACGGCTCGGGCCAGTCGGGTGGCGCGTCGCCGTCGCTCGGCGGCTCGGGGCCGCTGCAACTCTATTCGGCTGGCTTCGACGCGACCTGGGAAATCGACCTGTTCGGCGGCACGCGCCGCGCGGTCGAAGCCGCGTCCGCGCAGGCCGAAGCGGTCGATGCCGATCTCGCCGACACGCAGGTGTCGATCGCGGCCGAAGTCGCGAATGCGTATGTCGACCTGCGCGACCAGCAGCAACGGCTGGCGTTGTCGCGACGCACCGCGCAATTGCAGCAGCAGATGCTCGACCTCACGCAGCAGCGCCGCGCACGCGGCGTCGCGGCCGATACGGACATCGAGCGCCTGACGACGCAGGTCGAGAACACGCGCGCGTCGCTGATCCCGCTCGATGCGCAGGTCACCGAGTCGCTCGACCGGCTCGCGATCCTGACGGGCCGCGCGCCGGGCGCGCTCGACGCCGCGCTGTCGACCGCGGACGCGGCCTTGCCGACGCTGCCCGGCAGCGTCGCGATCGGCGATCCGGCCACGCTGCTGAAACAGCGCCCCGATATTCGCGCGGCCGAGCGCCGGCTCGCGTCGAGCAATGCGCAGATCGGCGAGCATGTCGCCGACTATTTCCCGAAGGTGACGTTGCTCGGCGATCTCGGTTTCAGCGCGACCGACCCCGGCCACCTGTTCCGCAAGCAGAATTTCACGTGGGTCGGCGCGCCGTACCTGCAATGGAACATTCTCGACTTCGGACGCACGCGCGGCGCGGTGCGCGCGGCCGAAGCGTCGCGCGACGAAGCGGAAGCGAATTATCAGAAGGCCGTGCTCGGTGCATTGCAGGATGCCAACACCGCGTTGCAGCGTTACGGGCATCAGCGCGAGCACGTCGTCGCGTTGACGAAGGTGCAGACGTCGGCCGTGCATTCGCGCACGCTGATGGACCAGCGCTATCGCGCGGGCGTCGCGTCGATGATCGACCTGCTCGACACGCAACGGGAAGCGTTGTCCGCGCAGCAGAACGTGATCGCCGGGCAAGCCGAACTGATCAAGAATTACGTGTCGGTGCAGAAGAGCCTCGGGCTCGGATGGCAGGCAAGCGCCGGTTGACGGCGCCGACTCAAATCATGCACGACCGATGCATCATGCTCGTCGAAACAATTCCGCAACAACTCATTGCGCGCGCAACAATACTGCTTCGTTTCCCGCGCAACGAACGGTTCGCGCCGCATCGACACCGCGACTATCGAAAACATATCGAATATCAATTAGCCAATCGTCTGACGATCTCTTCTAATTCAGTCGGCTTCCCCACCACCGATCGGATTCAAGGAGTTCCATCGTCATGTCCTCATCTTCCCCTCGCGTGCTGCGGCACGCAGTCGCCGCAATCTGCGTGGCACTCTCCGCTTCGCCGTACGCCGCCGAACTCACGCGCGACACCGGCGCGCCCGTCGGCGACAACCAGAATTCGCAGACGGCCGGCCCCGCCGGCCCGGTGCTGCTGCAAGACTCCGCGCTCATCGAGAAGCTGCAGCGCTTCGATCGCGAGCGCATTCCGGAGCGCGTCGTGCATGCGCGCGGCACCGGTGCATTCGGCGAGTTCGTGCCGAGCGCCGACATCTCCGACCTGACGAAAGCGAAAGTCTTCACACCGGGCACCCGCACGCCGGTGTTCGTGCGCTTCTCCACCGTGATGGGCTATCGCGGCTCGCCCGAACAAGCGCGCGACCCGCGCGGCTTCGCGGTGAAGTTCTATACGCAGCAGGGCAACTGGGACATGGTCGGCATCAACTGGCCGGTGTTCTTCATTCGCGACGGCATCAAGTTCCCCGACTTCGTGCATGCGAACAAACCGAGCGCCGTGACCGGCGTGCAGGACCCGAACCTCGCGTTCGACTTCTTCGCGCACACGCCCGAAGCGACCCACATGCTGACGAGGCTGTACACGGACGAGGGCATGCCCGATTCGTATCGCCACATGGACGGCTTCGCGGTGCATGCGTTCAAGTTCGTCAATGCGCAAGGCGACGTGCATTACGTGAAGTTCCACTGGAAGAGCCGGCAAGGGGTGCACGGCCTGCGTCCGCAAGAGATCGCCGCATCGATCGGCCGCGACTGGAACATGATGACGAACGACCTGTACGGCGCGCTGAAACAGGGCGATTTCCCGAAGTGGGACCTGTACGTGCAGGTGCTCACGCCGAAGGACCTGAGCCGCTTCGACTTCGACGCGCTCGACGATACGAAGGTCTGGACCGGCGTGCCTGAACGCAAGATCGGCACGATGACGCTCGATCGCGTGCCCGACAACTACTTCCAGTCGACCGAGGAATCGGCGTTCGCGCCGTCGCGGCTCGTGCCGGGGATCGAGCCGTCCGAGGACCGGATGCTGCAGGACCGCCTGTTCGCGTACGCCGACACGCAGATGTACCGGCTCGGCGCGAACTACATGGATCTGCCGATCAATCGCCCCGTCGTGCCGGTGGTCAACAACAACCAGGACGGCAAGATGAATGCGGGCGACCGCAAGGGCGAGGTGAACTACGAACCGTCGACGCTGAACGAACTCGCGCAGGACCCGCAGTACAAATCGGTCCGCATGGCGCTCGACGGCACGACGCAGCAGGAAGCGATCCGCAAGAAGCTGCCGTTCCGTCAGGCGGGCGAGTACTACCGCAGCCTGTCGCAGCAGGACAAGGACGACCTCGTCACCGCGCTGTCCGGCGACCTCGGCCAGGTGAAGAACGCGCAGAACCAGTACGCGATGCTGTCGTACTTCTACAAGGCCGACGCCGATTACGGTACGCGTCTCGCGCAGGCCGTTCACGCGAACGTCCAGCAAGTGCAGTCGCTCGCGGCGAAGCTGAGCGACAACTGATCCTCGCGGCTCGGGCCGTTGCCGACGTGCGCGCTCGCGCCGCGCACGTCGGCCCGGCCACTTCATCAGGACACCCTCATGCGATTCGAACGCTTCCCCCACGCGATCCGCGCGGCCGCGGCGGCGCTCGCGCTGGCCGCGCTCGCCGGCTGCGCGCACCTGCCCGACCGGCCAACCTACGGCAAGGCCGACCCTGCCGCGCTACGCCGCTATGACGACGACTGGTTCGACGCCGCGCGCGTCGGCCGCGTCGACATCCTGCGCGCGTTGCACGACGCCGGCTATCCGGTCGACGCCACCGACGGCCACGGCTATACGGCCGTGATCCTCGCGGCATACGACGGCCAGCCCGCGGCGCTCGACTACCTTTTATCGGCCGGCGCCAATGCGTGCACGGGCGATCGTCACGGCAATACGGCGCTGATGGGCGCCCTCTTCAAGAATGAACCCGACATCGCGCGGCGCCTGATCGACACGCACTGCCCGATCGACCAGACGAACGGCGCCGGCGAAACCGCACTGGGGTTCGCGACGCTGTTCAACCGCTTCGAGCTGATTCCGCTGCTCGTCGCGCATGGCGCGAATCCGAACCATGTCGACCGGCGCGGCCAGTCGTTGCTTCAACTCGCGCTGACGCACGACAACGCGTATGCCGTGGACGCACTGCGGGAGGCGGGCGCCAAACGGTAGCGCGACTACGAATCAACCGTCTGAACAATGCGGATGCACCGTGCTATCGTGCCGTGGGTTTCATCGCACGGAGACAGGAAAATGCTGAATCGCTTCGCCATTGTTCTGGTTGCCGCCGGCGTGGCAACCAGTCTCGCGGCAACCGCCGCGAGCCCCCAACCGGACAGCGCCAATTCGTATCGCCAGTTGCGCACGCGGCTCTTTGCCGGCGTGACGGTCACCGCGATCTTTTCGCCGAACCAGTGCCAGAACGCGCAGCAGGCAGGCACCCAGGCAGCGGCGCCCACCGTGTCGGGCGGCTTCGCGATACGCGACTTCATGGAAGTCGGCGGCAATACGCTCGCGTTCGCCAACCAGCACCTCACCGTCCAGCCAAGCGGCGCGACCGTCCTCGAACTGATCCAGTACCGCGTGATGCAGGATGAAAGCGCGACGGTGACGGTCCGCTCGCTGTCGCCGACCACGTACCAGCCGGTCGCGCCCGCGCAGGTTTTCCAGTGCACGCTCGGCGACGGTCTTCGTTTCGCCTACGCGTGGCGAGATCGCGACTGACGCAAGGACTTCGTAGTGGACGCCGGCATCCACGCCGAAACATCAGGACGACTACGAAATTGGGTTGACGTACGGAACAGGCAAACCGTCCCGTGCGTCGCTCGTGCAGGGCTCGGATTCAGAAAAACTCGTCGAGCAGACGATAGAAAGCGATCCGCTCCGGATCGGGACGTTCGATCCCGTACCGCACGAAGAAAGGCGCGACCCATTCGCTGCCCAGGTCCGCTTCGATATCGCGCGATGCCAGCGCCAGATCCTGATAGCGATCGGCCACGCCCAGGCGCCCGCAATCGATGAAGCCGGAGAAGCGGCCGTCGTCGACCATGAAGTTCGGCAGACACGCGTCGCCGTGCGTGACGACCCCGTCCTCGATCGCCGGCCGTTGCGCCAGTAACCTCGCGAACATTGTGTCGAGCGGCATGCCCGTATTCGCATTATCGAGGTTGTCCTCGTCGACGAGCCCTGCGTCGATCCGTGCCCGGGCGCGCGCGATTCGACGCGCCGCGCCGTGATCGAACGGGCATGTGGCCGGATCGAGCCGATGCAGCGCACGCAGCGCGTCGGCGACGATCGTCACTTTCGTCTCCGGCGCAAGTGACGCGACGGCGAGGTTGTCGCCGCGCACCGCGCTCAGCAGCAGCCACTCGCGCCCCGCCGCCGACGCGACGTCGAGCACCCGAGCGCCCGGCACGCCCGTCGTCGCCAGCCAGCGCAGCCGCACCGCCTCGTCCGGCAATTCGCCGAGCGGCCCCGCCGGCTCGGTTTTGACGAACCGGCGCGAGCCGTCGCGCGCATCGAGCCGGAACACCGCGGCATCCGACTGGCCGTCCGTCTGTCGCGTCCATCGACAGCCGGCCAGCCTGGCCTGCCACGTCGTAGGCATGTCGTTGATGAGCGGGTCGTTATCGGTCACGGCGAACTCGATCCTCGTTGACGGGGCCGGCACGCAAAGTGTCGGCAACACCGCGCGCATGATACCGCGCCACCCGATTCATCAGACCATTTCCACCCTCGCCGACGCCCCTCATTTCGTCTCCTTTCGCCGGCTCCATCGAATCTCCATCTTTCCGCATCAAAGACGCCAACTAATCCACGCACACTCCGCCCCGTCAAAGCAGGCAGTGGGCTGCCTGCGCTTCCTGGAGTCGCTATGAAGAACCAAAAACGATGCTGCTACGGCGCCGTATGCGCGCTGGTGGCGGCAATGCTGGCGGGTTGCGGGCCGTCCGAACAGCCGGCCGCCGCGCCGGCCACCCCGGTGGCGGCCATGACCGTGGCCGCCACGCGCGTCGACGTGACGGAGGACCTGCCGGGCCGCGTCGCGGCCGTGCGGGTCGCCGAGATCCGGCCGCAGGTGAGCGGCATCGTGCAACGCCGGCTGTTCGAACAAGGCACCGAAGTGCGCGTGGGCCAGCCGCTGTTCCAGATCAATCCGGCGCCGTTCAAGGCCGAGATGGACACGGCCGCCGCGTCGCTGCAGCGCGCGCAGGCGGCGCTCGAACGCGCGAAGGTGCAGACCGCGCGCTTCAAGCCGCTCGTCGAGGCCGATGCGATCAGCCGCCAGGTGTACGACGACGCCGTCTCGCAACGCGACCAGGCCGCGGCCGACGTCGCGCAGGCCCGCGCGACGCTCGCGCGCCGCCAGCTCGACCTGAAGTTCGCGACGGTGGAAGCGCCGATCGCCGGCCGCATCGACCAGGCGCTCGTGACCGAAGGCGCGCTGGTATCGAGCAGCGACAGCCAGCCGATGGCGCGCATCCAGCAGATCGACCAGGTCTACGTGGACGTGCGTCAACCGGCCGCGTCGCTCGACGCGCTGCGCGGCGCGCTTGCCGCTCAACCGCAAGCGTCGGACAGCAACGGCCTGCCGGTCGACGTGCTGCGCGACGACGACACGCGCTACGACGTCAAGGGCCGCATGCTGTTCTCCGGCGTCAACGTCGATCCGGGCACCGGGGACGTGCTGCTGCGCGTGCTGGTCGACAACCCGAAACGCCAGCTGCTGCCGGGCATGTACGTGCGTGCCCGCATTCCGCGCGCGCACTACGCCAACGCCGTGATGGTGCCGCAACAGGCGATCGTGCGCGCCGGCGGCAAGCCGCAGGTGTGGGTGCTCGACGCAAAGGGTACGGCTCACCTGAAGGCGGTCGAGGTCGGCGAACTGACGAACCGCAGCTATCACATCAAGTCGGGCCTGCAGGCCGGCCAGAAGATCGTCGTCGAAGGCATGGAACGCCTGACCGACGGCGCGCCGGCCGCCGCAACCGACTGGAAGTCGCCTGACGCGGCCGCCATCGCGTCCGCGCACTGAGTCACGAGGAGCCTCCAGCCATGGCTGAATTCTTTATCCGCCGCCCGGTGTTTGCGTGGGTGATCGCGCTCTTCATCATCCTGACCGGGCTGATCGCGATCCCGCAACTGCCGGTCGCGCGCTACCCGTCGGTCGCGCCGCCGTCCGTCACGATCACCGCGAACTACCCGGGCGCCACGCCGCAGACGATGAACGACGGCGTGCTGAGCCTCATCGAGCGCGAATTGTCCGGCGTCAAGAACCTGCTGTACTTCGAATCGTCGGCCGACACGTCCGGCAGCGCGCAGATCACCGTCACGTTCAAGCCGGGCACCAATCCGGAGATGGCGCAGGTCGACGTGCAGAACAAGATCAAGTCGGTCGAGCCGCGCCTGCCCGCCGCCGTGCGCCAGAACGGGCTGATCGTCGAATCCGCGTCGTCCGGCTTCCTGATGATCGTCAGCCTGCGCTCCGACAACGGTCGCTTCGACGAAGGCGCGCTCGCCGACTACATGGCGCGCAGCGTGTCCGAGGAACTGCGGCGCATCGACGGCGTCGGCCGTGTGCTGCAGTTCGGCTCCGAACGCGCGATGCGCATCTGGGTCGATCCGCAGAAGCTGATCAATTTCGGCCTGTCGATGAGCGATCTGACGACCGCGATCGGCCAGCAGAACGTGCAGATCGCACCGGGCAGCCTCGGTGCGCTGCCCGCGCTGCCGGGCCAGCGCGTGACCGTGCCGCTCACCGCGCAAGGTCAGCTCGCGACGCCGGAAGAATTCGCGAAGGTCGTGCTGCGCGCGAACGCGGACGGCTCGAACGTCGTGCTCGGCGACGTCGCCCGCGTCGAACTCGGCTCGCAAAACTACACGTTCGTGAGCCGCGAGAACAACAAGCCGGCCACTCTCGCCGGCGTGCAGCTCGCGCCGGGCGCCAACGCGGTGAAGACGGCGGACGCCATCCGCGCGCGCATGGCCGAACTGAGCAAGTCGATGCCGTCGGGCATGAGCTACTCGATCCCGCTCGACACGTCGCCGTTCGTGAAGATCTCGATCGAGAAAGTGCTGCACACGCTGCTCGAAGCGATGGTGCTCGTGTTCCTCGTGATGTACCTGTTCCTGCAGAACGTGCGCTATACGCTGATCCCGGCCATCGTCGCGCCGGTCGCGATGCTCGGCACGTTCACGGTGATGCTGCTGACCGGCTTCTCGATCAACGTGCTGACGATGTTCGGCATGGTGCTCGCGATCGGCATCATCGTCGACGATGCGATCGTCGTCGTCGAGAACGTCGAACGCCTGATGGCCGAGGAAGGACTGTCGCCGAAGGACGCGACGTCGAAGGCGATGAAGGAGATCACCGGCGCGATCGTCGGCGTCACGCTGGTGCTGACCGCGGTGTTCCTGCCGATGGCGATGGCGAGCGGCTCGGTCGGCGTGATCTACAAGCAGTTCACGCTGTCGATGGCCGTGTCGATCCTGTTCTCCGCGCTGCTGGCGCTGACGCTCACGCCGGCCCTGTGCGCGACGATGCTCAAGCCGCTCGCACCGGGCCATCACGAGAAGCGCGGCTTCTTCGGCTGGTTCAACCGCCGCTTCGACCGCCTGACGAAATGGTACGAGACGCGCGTCGGCCGCCTGGTCGGCCGCACGGGCCGCGTGATGCTGGTGTTCGTCGCGATTTCGGGCGCACTGGTGGTCGGTTTTCGCAGCCTGCCGTCGTCGTTCCTGCCGGACGAAGACCAGGGCTACTTCATCACCAGCTTTCTGCTGCCCGCGGACGCTACCGCCGAGCGTACGCACGACGTGGTCAAAACGCTGGAGAAGCATCTTGCTTCACGTCCGGCAATCCAGTCGAGCATTTCCGTGATCGGCTACGGCTTCTCGGGCCAGGGTCCGAACGCGGCGATCAACTGGTCCGTGATGAAGGACTGGAAGAACCGCGGCGGCGCATCGACCCTCGAGGAAGGCATGCTCGCGCAGCAAGCGATGGCCGGCGTGACCGAAGGCACGGTGATGAGCCTGCTGCCGCCGGCCATCGACGAACTCGGCAACAGCTCGGGCTTCTCGATGCGCCTGGAAGACCGCGCCAACCAGGGCACGGCGGCGCTCAAGGCGGCCGAAGCGAAGCTGCTCGAACTCGCCGCGCAAAGCAAGGTCGTGACCGGCGTGTACCCCGACAGTCTGCCGGCCGGCACGAGCATTCGCCTCGAGATCGACCGCGCGAAGGCGCAGGCGCTCGGCGTGTCGTTCACGACGCTCAGCGACACGCTGTCGACCGCGATGGGATCGACCTACGTGAACGACTTCCCGAACGCGGGCCGCATGCAGCAGGTGATCATCCAGGCCGACGCGCCGGCACGCATGCAGATCGACAACGTGATGAAGCTGTACGTGCGCAACGCGGCCGGCGGCATGGTGCCGCTGTCCGAGGTGGTGCGCCCCGTGTGGACCGACACGCCGCTGCAGATGGTGCGCTTCAAGGGCTATCCGTCCGCGCGCATTTCCGGCAACGCGGCGCCCGGCCAGTCGAGCGGCGCGGCGATGGCCGAGATGGAACGGCTCGCCGCGCAACTGCCGCCGGGCTTCGCGGTCGAGTGGACCGGCCAGTCGCTGCAGGAACGCCAGTCGGCGTCGCAGGCGCCGATGCTGATGGTGCTGTCGATGATCGTCGTGTTCCTGGTGCTCGCCGCGCTGTACGAAAGCTGGTCGATCCCGCTGTCGGTGATGCTGGTGGTGCCGCTCGGCCTGATCGGCGCGATCGGTGCGGTGCTGCTGCGCGGGATGCCGAACGACGTGTTCTTCAAGGTCGGGATGATCACCGTGATCGGCCTGTCCGCGAAGAACGCGATCCTGATCGTCGAGTTCGCGAAGCAGTTGCGCGAGGAAGGCAGGGGGTTGATCGAAGCGGCCGTGCAGGCGTCGAAGCTGCGCCTGCGCCCGATCCTGATGACCTCGCTCGCGTTCGGCCTCGGCGTCGTGCCGCTGATGATCGCGACCGGCGCCAGCGCCGAGACGCAGCACGCGATCGGCACCGGCGTGTTCGGCGGCATGGTGACCGCCACGGTGCTGGCCATTTTCTTCGTCCCTGTTTTCTTTGTGTTCGTGATGAGTATCCAGGAGCGCATCGGCGCATGGCGGGCGTCCCGCACGCAGCCGGCCACCCCGACTCACGGACAGGAAGGTTGATGCCATGCGATTGCTTGTTCTTCCCCTCGTCCTCGCACTGTCGGCCTGCTCGCTCGCGCCGACGCTGGTCAAACCGTCGATGCCGGTGCCGACGGCCTACACGGCCGCCGCTGCCGCCGATCTCGACGCGAACGCCGCCGACCTCGGCTGGCGCACGATGTTCGGCGACCGCCGCCTGCAACGCCTGATCGAGCTCGCGCTCGAGAACAACCGCGACCTGCGCGTGGCGGCGCTGAACGTGGAAGCCGCCGAAGCGCAGTACGGCATCCAGCGTTCCGCGCGCCTGCCGTCGATCGGCGCCGGCGCGAACTTCACGCGCCAGCGTACGTCGGACGACACGCAGTCGAATCCGCCGCTGTTCGGCGCAACGCAGAACCAGTACGGCGTCAACGTCGGCATCAGCGCGTTCGAGATCGACCTGTTCGGCCGCGTGAAATCGCAGTCGGATGCCGCGTTCGCGCGCTACGTCGCGACCGACCACGGCCGCCGCGCGGTGCAGATCTCGCTCGTCGGCGGCGTGGCGGATGCGTACTTCGCCGAGCGCCTCGCGCACGAGCAACGCCAGTTGTCCGAGCGCACGCTCGCCGACTGGCGGCAGTCGCTCGATCTCGCGCGCCGCCTGAAGGAAGCGCACCAGGCGAGCGGTGTCGACATCGCGCAGGCCGAAGGCCAGGTCGCGAGCGCGACGGCCGATCTCGAAGCGCGCACGCGCGCCGTCGAGCAGGCACGCAATGCCCTGCGCCTGCTGGTCGGCACCGAGCTGCCGAAGGATCTGCCCGAGCCGCTGCCGCTTCAGCAGCAACCGGTGATGACGCAACTGCCGGCCGGCCTGCCGTCCGAGCTGCTGTTCCGTCGGCCGGATATCCGGCAGGCCGAACAGAACCTCGTCGCCGCGAATGCGGACATCGGCGCCGCGCGCGCCGCATTCTTCCCGCGCCTGTCGCTGACGTCGTCGATCGGCTTCCTCAGCCCCGCGATGGGCAGTCTGTTCGACGGCGGCCAGCGCGTGTGGAGCTTCGCGCCGCAGGTCACGGTGCCGATCTTCCAGGGCGGCCGGCTGCGCGCCGAGCTGCGCCTCGCGGAAGTGCGCAAGTCCAGCGCGGTCGCCGAATACGAACGCGCGATCCAGGCCGCGTTCCGCGAAGTGGCCGACGGCATCGCCGGGCGCGAAACCTTCGGCCGCCAGATCGACGCGCAAACGCGCGTGGTCGGCTCGGCCGAACGCCGCACCGACCTGTCGAACCTGCGCTATCGCGCGGGCGTCGAGGGACGGCTGGAGTTGCTCGACTCGCAGCGGCAGCTCTATGCGGCCCGACAGGCGCTGCTGGACCTGCGTCGCAGCGAGCTCGGCAATGCCGTCGCGCTGTACAAGGCGCTCGGCGGCGGCCTGACGGACAAGGACGTCGCACCGTCGCAGCGCGTGGTGCGGAACTGAGCGAACGGCGCCGTTCCGTCCCGCGCGGCAGCGTGACGGAACGGCGTGATCCGGCCCGGCGACGGGCCGCCCCGATGGTTCGACATCGCACGGCACACTCCATGACGAATTCCCTGATACTGATTGCAGAAGACGAGCCCGACATCTCGGACATTCTCGATGCCTACCTGAAGCACGACGGCTTTCGCACCTATCGCGTCGCCGACGGGCAAGCGGTGCTCGACATGCAACCGCACCTGAAACCCGACCTGATCCTGCTCGACGTGAAGATGCCGCGGAAGAACGGCTGGGACGTGCTCGCCGAGCTGCGACGGCGCGACAACACGCCCATCGTCGTCGTCACCGCGTTCGATCGCGATCTCGACCGGCTGCAGGCGCTGCACGCCGGCGCGGACGACTACATCGTCAAGCCGTTCAACCCGGCCGAGGTCGTCGCGCGATTGCGCGCGATCCTGCGCCGGTCGGCCGCGCCGCCGACCATGCGGATGCTGCGTGTCGGCGACCTCGAGATCGACACCGACAGCTATCTGGCCCGCGTGCGCACGGCCGGCACCGAGGTGCCGATCACGCTGACGCTGACGGAGTTCCGGCTGCTCGCGCACATGGCGAGATCGCCGAGCCGCGTGTTCACGCGCGGCGAATTGCTCGATGCGTGCATGGCCGACGTCAGTGCGCTGGAGCGCACGGTCGACAGCCACATCTGCAGGCTGCGCAAGAAGCTCGAACAGGCCGGCGCGCCGGGCATGCCCGAGGTGATGCGCGGCGTCGGCTACCGACTGCGGGGCGTGCAGTGACGCTGCCGGCAAGACCCGGCCGGCACATCGGGCGGGCGATCGGCACGGGCGCGCTCGTCGTCGTGCTGCTCGCCTGCACCGTCGCGTGCTTCGTGTACGCCGTGCCTACGCTGGCCGCGTTGCCGCACGACGCGACCGCCGGCGCGATGATCCGCAGTGCGTCCCCTTACCTGGTGCCGGCGACGGTTCTGTTCGTCTGCCTGCTGGCCGCGGCATTCGACCTGGTCAGGTCGATCCGCCGGATGCTCGCGACGCTCGACGCCATGGCGGATACCGCCGGCCGGATCGTCGCCGGCGATCCGTCGGCGCGCATCATTTCCCGCGACGGCTGCCCGGCCGACGTGGCTCGCTTCATCGAGCACTTCAATGCGATGACTCATGCAATGAAACGTACGAATCCATCCGATGCGACGGTCACCGTCGCCAGCAGCAGTCGCGTCACGCGCACCCGGCTCGCCGAACTCGAAACCCGGCTCGACGCCATCAGGACGCTCGCCACCGATGCGGATGCTGCGTCGCGCGACGCGCTGCTTCAGCATGTCGATGCGCTGTTCCGGTTCGTCGACGACCTTCAGTTAGCCGAACGAGAGGCTGCGGCCATTCGAGTATTTCCTCGATAACGGCCGGCCGTTTCGAAACACATCGGAAATGATCGGCGAGTCGTTTTCGGCATTACCTGCATCGCGGGTTTTGAACATTACAAAACACCGCCAATCTTTTCAAAATCATTTCGGTTTATTCGATTTAATTTAGTTTCATATAATCAAAAAAAGTTTGACATCGCGCTTTCGTTCTTGATACCGTCCGATGCAAGCAATCCGACGGATTGCCTGCCACGCAAACGATTCCGCTCCACGTTTTTTCGCTTCCGCTGCACCGAAGTACGCGCCGTCGAATGATTCGTTCGCACGCCGGCGCGTGCCGCATCCCGATGCATTTCACTGGACGGCTGCCACCGGCAGCGGGCCGAAGGATCGAATCAAATGAGCAGGACAACGAAGCTGTTGCTCTAGCAACCCCGCCCGCGCCGGATCCGGCGCGACTGCCCCGCCTCGCGGCGCAGCCTTTCCGTTACCGCGTTTTCCGTATTTCGCCCCCGGAGACAAACCGCTTTCCGGATCGGGCGAAAGGCCCTGTCGCGTCCGTGCCATCCGCCCGCATGCGGCAGAAAGCGGCGGTGCATGACCCGCACCGCTGTCGACCGTTGTTGTTGGTGCCGTTCGATGTTCAACCGGAGGGGTAATTCAAATGAATCAGGTTGCAAACAAGAAACACAAGCACATTCGCCTCGTCAAACTCGCATTCGCCGCCGCGGCAGCCGCTTCGTTCGGCATGACGACCGCCCATGCCGCGCCCGCGGCCGGCTGGACGGAAACGCGTACCAAGGGCTTCCTGCCGCTCGTGCAGCAAAACGAAGCCGGTACGGCCGGCGCGCCCGCCGCCAGCACCGCCGCCGCTGCCGCCGCGGCCATCGACATGGCGCCGGGCGAATCGGTGGACATCGTGCTCGGGCTGAACCTGCGCAACGAAGCCCAGCTCGACCAGTACCTGCGCGACCTGCATACGCCGGGCTCGCCGCACTACCGGCAGTTCCTCACGCCCGCGCAATTCGCCGCGCAATATGCGCCGACCGACCAGCAGGTCGCCTCCGTCGTCGCCCATCTGCGCAAGGCAGGCTTCGTGAACATCGTGGTCGCGCCGAACCGGCTGCTGGTCTCCGCGTCCGGCACCGCGGCAACCGTCCAGTCCGCGTTCCGCACCACCCTCAAGCGCTTCACGCGCAACGGCCGCAGCGTCTATGCGAACACCGACGCCGCGCAAGTGCCGAACGCGATCGGCAACATCGTCGGCGCGGTGCTGGGCCTGCAGAACGTCGAGTTGATGCATACGGGCGCGGGAAGCAAGCCGCAAGGCAACACCAGCAACCTGACGATCCCCGCCGGCGCGTCGGCGGTGCCGCACAACCCGACCGAGTTCTCGTCGATCTACGGCGGCGACGGCACGCCGACGGCGTCGCAAACCACGGTCGGCATCATCTCCGAAGGCGACCTGTCGCAGACGGTGAGCGACCTCAATACGTTCGCCGCGAACAACGGCCTCGGCACGATCAGCAGCAGCATCGTGAAGACGGGCCCGTCCGGCAGCTCGTACACCGACACCGACGGCACCGTCGAATGGAACCTCGACAGCCAGTCGATCGTCGGCGCGGCCGGCGGCAGCGTGAAGCAGGTCGTGTTCTACACCGCGCCGTCGATGACGCTCACCGCGATCACGGCCGCGTACAACAAGGCCGTGACCGACAACGTCGCGAAGGTGATCAACGTGTCGCTCGGCGTGTGCGAATCATCCGCGTACAGCACCGGCTCGCAGGCGACCGACGACACCATCTTCAAGCAGGCGGTCGCGCAAGGGCAGACCTTCTCCGTTTCCGCCGGCGACCACGGCGCGTACGAATGCGCGAGCGGCACGCCGTCGCGCTCGACCTACACGGTGAGCGAGCCGGCCACGTCGCCGTACGTGATCGCGGTAGGCGGCACGACGCTGTTCACCAACACGTCGACCAATGCGTACAACAGCGAAATCGTGTGGAACGACCCGAGCTGGCAGCCGGGCACCGTGTGGTCGACGGGCGGCGGATACAGCAAGTACGAAGCCGCGCCGACTTGGCAGTCGTCGACCCTCACCGGTTCGACCAAGCGCGCGCTGCCCGACGTCGGCTTCGACGCCGACCTGCGCACCGGTGCGATTCTCGTCGTGAACGGCCAGACGTCCGACACGCTGTGGGGGTCGGGCTACCTGAACAACGAAGGCGGCACGAGCCTCGCCGCACCGATCTTCACGGGCATCTGGGCGCGGCTGCAGTCGGCCAACAACAATGCGCTCGGGTTCCCCGCGTCGAGCATCTACAAGTACTTCCCGACCAACGCGGCGCTGCTGCACGACGTCACGTCCGGCAACAACGGCAGCGGCACTTACGGCTACAAGGCGAAGGCCGGCTGGGATGCGACGACGGGCTTCGGCAGCGTGAACATCTCGAAGCTGAACGCGTTCATCCAGAGCACGTCGGATTTCGCGCGTTGACGGGTCGTTGACCGAACCGGTTGCGTGAGCAGGCGCGCGACGTCTCTCACGCAACCGCGTCCGGCTACCCGCGAAGGCTGCGAAGCCGTCGCGGGTTTTCCGCATGCCGCGCCGTCTCGCCGCTCCGATGCAAGCCTCGCCGTGCCGCTCAATCGGCCCAGTTCCGGACGTAGTCCGGCACCGCCACGTTGCCGTCCGCATGGACCGGTGCGCCGCGTGTCGTCTTCAGCGGCAGGATCCCGGCCCAGACCGCCAGCCCGAGATCCTCGTCCTTGTCGGACGGCAGCGAATCGCTGATTTTCACGGCCGCTTCCGCCATCGAAATCCGCAGCACGCGGGTCGCGTCGAGTTCCTTCGAATTGCCCGGCCGCGCTTCATGCTTGCGGCCCGGCGCGATCTTGTCCATCAACGCATCCAGCGCGGCGCGCTTTTCCGCACTGCTGTCGATCACGTCGAACTGCCCGTAGATCACCGCGGATCGATAATTCATCGAATGGTTGAAGGCCGAGCGGGCCAGCACGAGGCCGTCCAGCAGCGTCATCGCGACACAAGCCTGCGCGCCGGCCGACAGTGCCTTGATCGTCCGGCTGCCGTTGGAGCCGTGGATATAGAGCGCGTCGCCCCTTCTCCAGTGCGCGGTCGGGATGCAGTGCGTGTTCTGCCCGTCGCCGAACGCGATGTGACAGACGTACGCGTCGTCCACGATGTGGTGGAGCATCGTGCGATCGTGGCTCGCCAGTTCGGGCAGGCGACGAATGGTCGTACGCGAGGTGGAAGAGAGTGTGGTCTGGTCGTTCATATATCTGTACTGCGAAATTAATCGTATCGGCATCGTGCCGACTCCATGCCCGAGGCGCGATCGGGCCGCCCGTCGACAGTCGCCGGCCGAATCGAGCAAAATACGCGCGTACCGCAAGTCGCGCCGTCACTCAAAATCCGCGTGTACCGGCCTGCCCCGCGAGAACGTGAACGATACGATGCGCGCGGCGTCTTCGAAAGAACCAGCACAAGGAAAATTTCTGGAACCAGCCCATGGATCTCGCGCTGCTCATCTCGTCGCTTGCCGGACAGGACGGCGCGACCACGCATAGTCGGCAGGAAGCCCTCTACCGGAGCCTGCGCAGCATGCTGCTGGACGGACACCTGCCGCCCGGCACGCGGCTCGCGTCGACGCGCGTGCTCGCGGCCGAGCTGGGCATCGCGCGCAATTCCGCGGTCTATGCGTACGAGCGCCTGGCCGAGGAAGGCTTCGTGGCCGCCACGCGCAACGGCACGATCACGCGATGGGACGGCCGCACCCACCCGAGCGCCGGCCATGAAGACGGCTCCGCACCGGTCCGCCTGTCGGCGCGCGTGCACGGGCTGGAAAATGCCGATCCCGAGCCCGAGCGCATGCTGCCGTTCGTTCCCGGCCTGCCGTCGCTCGACGAATTTCCGGTTGCCCAGTGGCGTCGTTGCATCGAGCGCGCATGGAAGACCATCACGCCGGCCCGGCTCGCGTACGGACCGGTCGAAGGGCTGCCCGAGCTTCGACGCGCGGTGGCCGCGTACATTCGCGTCTCGCGCGGCGTGCGCTGCGACACGGGCCAGGTATTCATCACCGACGGCACGCAGAGCAGCCTCGAATTGTGCGCGCGCATGCTCGCGAATCCCGGCGAAAACGGCTGGCTCGAGAACCCGTGCTACAACGGCGCGAGGACCGCGTTCCGCTCGACCGGCCTGAATCTCGTGCCGATCGAGGTCGATCGCGACGGCATGGCGCCGACCGACGAGCAGTGGCGCACTCGCCCGCCCCGGCTGATCTATGCGACGCCGTCGCACCAGTACCCGCTCGGCGCGCTGATGAGCCCCGGGCGGCGCACGGCGCTCGTCGAGCGCGCCCGCGCCTGCGGCGCGTGGATCATCGAGGACGACTACGACAGCGAATTCCGTCACGGCGGCCAGCCGCTGCCCGCGATCCAGGGCCTGCATGCCGACGCGCCGGTGTGCTATCTCGGCACGTTCAGCAAGACGATGTTTCCGGCCCTTCGGCTCGGCTTCATGGTGGTGCCGCCGGTGCTGGTCGACCGCTTCACGAGAACGCTGCGCGAACTGGTCCATCGCGGCCATTCGGCCGACCAGCTGGCGATGGCAGAATTCATCGATACCGGCCTCTTTGCGCGGCACCTGCGGAAGATGCGGGCGCGCTACGCGGACCGGCGCAGCCGCCTCGAAGCGGCACTCGCGCGCCATCTCGGCACGTCGCTGAGCGTGCGGGAAAGCCCGGGCGGCATGCATCTCTCCACGGATCTCGCCGCGCCGCTGCACGATACCGACGTCGCGCGGGCGGCAGCCGCGGAAGGCTTGCTGCTGCAACCGCTGAGCAGCTACTGCATCGGCGACGGCCGCCGCGGCGACGGCCGCCGGTACAACGGCTTCGTGCTCGGCTATTCAGGCCTGAGCGACGCGACGATCGAGACAGCGGCGATGCAGTTCGCGGCCGTCATCGACCGGCACCGCCGCGCGCGGCGCTGAATGTCGCTCACAGTTGCGATTCGATCGGAAACAGCCCGAGAAACCACACTTCCATCCGCCGCGCGGCGGACACCTCCGGCTCGTGATCGATCTCGGTGACCTTCCCGCCATCGGTCTGAATCCACTTCAATCGCCCTTTGCCGGCCGGATCGGTTCTCGGCTCAACACGCCAGGCGATCTGGTCGAGTCGCCCTTCCAGGTCGTTGGCGACCTGCGATGCAATCGCCGGGCTCTCGCAGTAAACGCCGATTTCCGTATTGAGGTTCAACGAGCGCGGATCGAGATTCATCGACCCGATGAAGATGCTCTTGTGATCGAACACGTAGGTCTTCGCATGCAGCGACGCGCGCGACGAGCCGATGATGACCTGCTTCGAAATGCTCTTGTCGCCCGATGGCCGGCGCTCGTAAAGCCGCACGCCCGCATTCACCAGATCGCTTCGATAGCGCCGGTAGCCGGCATGCACGGCCGCCACGTCGGTCGACGCGAGCGAATTGGTCAGCACCGTCACGCGCACGCCGCGCGCCGTCAGCGCGCGCAGCCGCTCGACGACGTCCTTGCCCGGCACGAAATACGGCGACACGATCAGCAGGTCGTGCTGCGGCTGCAACGCGAGCGCACGCAACTGCGGCATCAGATGCCCGTCGCTGTCCTTTGGCGCGTGCGCGATCTTCGACGGATCGTCGTACAGCACCGTCGCATGCCCCCACGACAGCGCCGTGCCCTGCCCGTGGACGATCCGGTCGAGCCGCTGCCGGGCTTCCAGCACGTACGGATTGTCCTCCATGGCCCGCAGGTAGTCGCGCAGCCGTTCGCGCTCGCGGTCGAGCCCGCCTGGCGCCGCATCGTGGCCGACCAGCGTATCGACCGGATACGCGTACGGCGAATTCCAGAACGTGTCGAATTCGGTCGAGATGTCCTTCACGACCGGGCCGTGAACCACGACGTCGAGATCGCCGAATTCCAGCATCGACGACGCGCCGAAGTACTCGTCGCCGATATTGCGGCCGCCGACGATCGCCGCCTGGTTGTCCGCGATCATCGCCTTGTTGTGCATGCGCCGATTGACGCGCGAAAACTCGAATACCGTGCCGAGCTTCTTGAACCGGCGCGTGGCCACCGGATTGAACAGCCGGATCTCGATGTTCGGATGCGCGCTGATCTCGAGCAGCTTGCGGTCGTCCGCGTTGGTGCCGAGATCGTCGAGCAGCGCGCGCACGCGCACGCCGCGATCGGCCGCGCGGATGACCGCATCGGCCAGTTCGTGGCCGGTCAGGTCGTCGTGCCAGATGTAGTACTGAAGGTCCAGCGAGCGGTCGGCGCGATCGGCGAGCAACACGCGGGCGTCCAGCGCATCGACCGGATCGGTCAGCAAATGAAATGCGTCCTGCCCGGGATGCGTACCGGCCTGCTGCCGGAACGCGGCGCCCAGCCGCGTATCGTCCGTATCGGTGAATGCATGGGTCGGCGCGCGATCGGCCTGCGGCGGAAGACTGGCGCACGCGACGAGCGCCAGCGACGAGAGAATCGCACCCCACGAACGCAGCATGGTCATGATGGCCGCCCCTCACGGTCGGGCAAAGTTGGTTGGTGTTTGTTCTCGCTGCCCGATCGCGCGCGGCGCGGGTCGGCGGTCGCGCGCTCGACGGGAATCCGGTCGTGCGCGGCGGTCGCGCCACAGCATACTTCGATTGATAGCGGGACGGCACGCCCTCCGTGTTTCCCCGGTGGCGGCAATAAGACATGCGGCGCCGACGTGCACCCGTTCAACGCGTTCGACACATTCGGACCGCACACAAAGAAAAACCCGCGACGCATGATGCCATCGCGGGTTTTACGACGTTCCGCGATCGCTCGAGGAACGTAATCTGGTGGGCCCCCCGGGAGTCGAACCCGGCACCAACGAATTATGAGTTCGCTGCTCTAACCAAGCATGAGCTAGGGGCCCAGACGAGAAGCGCGGCGTGCTACACGCCACCCCGACAACGAAACCGGGCCGGCATTGTAACAACAAAGACGACAGAGGGAACGAACGCCACCGGCATCATGCGGATACCGGCGGCGTTCGTAACGGAGACGCTGGAAATCAGTTCCCTTCGAGGAACGACTTCAGCTTGTCGGAACGGCTCGGGTGACGCAGCTTGCGCAGCGCCTTGGCCTCGATCTGACGGATCCGCTCGCGCGTGACGTCGAACTGCTTGCCGACTTCCTCGAGCGTGTGATCGGTGCTCATCTCGATACCGAAACGCATCCGCAGCACCTTCGCCTCGCGCGGCGTCAGCGAATCGAGCACGTCCTTCACGACGTCGCGCATGCTGGCATGCAGCGCGGCATCCGCCGGCGCGACCGTGTTGGTGTCCTCGATGAAGTCGCCGAGATGGGAATCGTCGTCGTCACCGATCGGCGTTTCCATCGAGATCGGCTCCTTCGCGATCTTCATGATCTTGCGGATCTTGTCTTCCGGCATCTCCATCTTCTCGGCGAGCGTTGCCGGATCCGGCTCGAGACCGGTTTCCTGCAGGATCTGCCGCGAGATGCGGTTCATCTTGTTGATCGTTTCGATCATGTGAACCGGAATACGGATCGTGCGCGCCTGGTCCGCGATCGAGCGCGTGATGGCCTGACGGATCCACCACGTCGCATAGGTCGAGAACTTGTAGCCGCGACGGTATTCGAACTTGTCCACCGCCTTCATCAGGCCGATGTTGCCTTCCTGGATCAGGTCGAGGAACTGCAGGCCGCGGTTCGTGTACTTCTTCGCGATCGAGATCACGAGACGCAGGTTGGCCTCGGTCATTTCGCGCTTCGCCTGACGTGCCTTCAGTTCGCCGGCCGCCATCTGACGGTTGGTTTCCTTCAGGTCCTTCAGCGGCAGCACGACGCGCGCCTGCAGGTCGAGCAGGCGTTGCTGCTGTTCGCGGATCGCCGGGACGTTACGCGACAGCACCGCGCTGTACGAATGGCCTTCCGCGGTGATCTTCTCGGCCCAGTCGAGATCCGTCTCGTTGCCCGGGAAGCGCGCGATGAATTCCGAGCGCGGCATGCCGCACTTGTCGACGACGATGTGCAGGATCTGACGCTCGACCTGACGCACTTCGTCCACCTGCGCACGCAGCGTGTCGCACAGGCGTTCGACGGTACGCGCGGTGAAGCGGATCGTCATCAGCTCGCTCTGGATCGTTTCCTGCGCCTTCAGGTAGGCCTTCGACTTGTAGCCTTCCTTCTCGAATGCGCGGCGCATCTTGTCGAACCACTCGCTGATCTGCGAGAACTTCTCGAGCGACGCGCGCTTGAGGGCTTCGAGCTGGGCGGCGTTCGCCGATGCCTGCGCGGCACCGTCGTCTTCCTCCTCTTCCTCTTCTTCCTCTTCCTCTTCGGCTTCCTCGTCCTCGTTCTCGATCGCTTCCGCTTCCTTCGCGGAGAAACCGTCCGTATCGGCGGCGTCCGCAGCATTCGGATCGAGCAGGCCGTCGACGAGCTCGTCGACGCGGATCTCTTCGTTCGCGACGCGTTCGGCCATCGCAAGGATGTCGGCGATCGTCGTCGGGCACGCGGAGATGGCCATCACCATGTGGCGCAGGCCGTCCTCGATGCGCTTCGCGATCTCGATTTCGCCTTCGCGCGTGAGCAGCTCGACCGTGCCCATCTCGCGCATGTACATCCGGACCGGATCGGTCGTGCGGCCGAATTCCGAATCGACGGTGGACAGCGCGACTTCCGCTTCCTCTTCGACTTCATCGTCCGACGACGCGGCGGGCGCGTTGTCGTTCAGGAGCAGCGTTTCCGCGTCCGGCGCCTGCTCGTAAACCGCCACGCCCATGTCGTTGAACGTGCCGATGATGCCCTCGAGGGCTTCGGTCTCGGTGAAGTTGTCCGGCAGGTGGTCGTTGATTTCGGCGTACGTCAGGAAGCCGCGCTCCTTGCCGAGCTTGATCAGCGCGCGCAGTTTCACGCGGCGCTCTTCGAGCTCCTCGGCCGTGCCCGGCGTGCTCGTCGCGAACGCTTCCTTCAGCAGCGCCTTTTCCTTGGCGCGACGATCGCGCACCTTGGATTTGCCCGGTGCAGCCGCGGCTGCGGGCTGCTCGTCGCTCTGATTTGCGTCGTCTTCGACGGATACTTCGTTCAGCTTTTTGGTCATGGAGTTCGCCGTACCGGCTATATCGACTCGCGGCTGCTGGACGACAGCCGGTTGAACCGTGGGTGCATGAGTAGTACGTACTGCCGTTTCGTCCGCGTCGGCAGTCGTGTCCCTTGCGCTTTTCGCACTTGCCCGCTTCGCCGCCGGCTTGGCCGGCCCGGAGTCGGGTCTGGCGGCAGCCCGTGTTCTGGCTGCCGGCGCCGGCGCAGCCTGAGCAGTGCCGGCCGCGGTTTTCTTTCCTGCAGGGGCTGACGTGGCTGAAGACGTTGTCCTGGTGGAAGAAGCAGACTTGGCCGCTGTGACCTTCTTGGTCGGCTCCGTCGAGCCCTTGCCTGTTGCTTTCTTTCCGCCTGTCGTCTTTGCCATCGCGATTCTCGCCTCTGCTTAGAAAACAAACCGCTGGAAACCTTATATTATAGCACGCTGGGGAGCCCTCTCTAAGCGCCCCGGCCGCCTACAGCCCGAGCCGACGCTTCATGTCGGTTCGCTGCTGGTTCAATTCCGTCAATTCGGCCAATTCCTCGGGAGTGAAGGTGGATTGCCGCGCCAGCCTGTCCAGCCGGTCGCAGCAGGCGTCATAGCGCATCTTGAGCACCGCTGCCTGCAGCTCCTCCCCCGCAATCCGCTCCTGCTCACGTTGCCGCTCGGGCACCGTCTCGTCTTCCGGATTCTGTAACAGCAAATCGCGGACGTTTTCATCATAGTCCAGAATTTCGCGGAAGATTTCCTCGTAAGTCGCCCCGTTCGAGGACGTCCTCAGGACATCCGACAGCAGCCGGAACTCCGCGCCGTCGCCCAGCGCACGCGCATGATCGACGACTTCCGCGAACAGCTCGCCGATGCGCGGCAGCGCGCGCAGGGTCGCAATCTGTTCGTCGTCGAGCTGCGATGCGACGCGCGGATGCATCACCAGCGTGCGCAGCGCGCGCTTTTCGCTGTCCGTCACGCGGCGCCGCTCGCTGCGCGCGGGCGCCTGGCGCGGCGGCGTCGCGATGCGCGTGTCGACGTCCGACAGCCCCGCGACCTCCTCGAACGGGATATCGAGGCGGTCGGCGAACATGTGCATGATCTGCGCGCGCAACGCGTTCGCGGGCAGCGCCTGCAACAGCGGCTTCGCATCGAACAGCGCCTTCGCGCGGCCTTCCGGCTGATCGAGCGCCTTGCCGGCAATCGCTTCGTTCAACAGAAATTGCGACAGCGGCATCGCGCGCTCGACCTGCTCGGAGAACGCCTCCGCGCCAAACTCGCGCACGTAGCTGTCCGGATCGTGCTCGGCCGGCAGAAAAAGGAATCGGATCGTCCGGTTGTCGCCCGCATGCGGCAGGCATGCCTCGAGCGCGCGCCGCGCCGCGCGCCGCCCGGCCGAATCGCCGTCGAAACTGAAAATGACCGTGTCGGTCTGGCGCAGCAGCTTCTGCACGTGAATCGGCGTGCACGCGGTGCCGAGCGTCGCGACCGCGTTCGGAAAGCCGAGCTGCGCGAGCGCGACGACGTCCATGTAGCCTTCGACGACCAGCACGTACTTGCGCTCGCGAATCGCGAGGCGCGCCTCGAACAGCCCGTACAGCTCGCTGCCCTTGTTGAACAGCGGGGTTTCGGGCGAGTTCAGGTACTTCGGTTCGCCGCTGCCGAGCACGCGGCCGCCGAACCCGATCACCTGCCCCTTCACGTTGCGGATCGGGAACATGATCCGCTCGCGGAACCGGTCGTAGCGGCGCGCGACGCCCTGCGCGTCGGTTTTCTCGCTGACGATCACGAGCCCCGCCTCGACGAGCGACTCGTCGCGATAGTCCGGGAACGCGGCCTCGAGGTTCTGCCAGCCGTCCGGCGCATAGCCGAGCCCGAAGCGCGCGGCGATCTCGCCGGTCAGGCCCCGGTTCTTCAGGTACTGGATCGCGACGGTCGCGCCGCGCAACTGCTTGCGATAGTAGTCGCACGCCGCCGTCATCGCGTCGGACAGCGCGGTCGCCACCGATTTCGACACGGGCGCCGGA
>NZ_JACCQA010000032.1:0-87804 GCF_015712215.1 Burkholderia sp. 9779_493 | reverse complement strand
GTGCGGGCCGCCTTCGACTGGAAATCAGCGATGAACCAGTTTGCTATCCTGTTCGGCGAGCGATTCACGCAGGCGCGTGGATAACCTGTTGTTCAACCGCCTCGCCCACAAAAATGCGGACAGGTTCAGGAAAGCGGGTATGGCGTCGGCGCGCAGACCGAGCGTGCGGCACTGATGCAAGCAGCAGATCAGAAGCAGTCCGTACCGGATACGCCTGGGATGTATCTGGGGCTGATTCAGCGCATGCAAGCGCAGGGCCTCTATTACGCTTCACTCGCGCATATCGATGCATATGACAAGACATACGGTGTCATGCCGGAATCGATCCTGTTGCGCGCGGACGCACTACGGATGACTGACCAGCCGGCCGCAAGCGCGGCTGTGTATGCACAGTTGCTGAAGACACCGCTTGCTGCGCGCGGCTATCGCGGATTGGGGCTGCTTGCGGGCGCCGCGGGTGATTTCGACCGTGCCGTGCAGGCGCTGACGCAAGCGTCGGAGCTCGCGCCGACGGATCCGTCGCTGCTGTCCGATCTCGCTTATGCGAAGTTGCGCAGCGGCGACGTCGTCGGTGCGCGAGTGCCGCTGATGAAAGCTGCCGAACTCGATCAGCGCAATCCGAAAATCGTCAGCAACCTCGCGCTGTATCTGTTTGCGGCAGGACGTGCGCAGGATGCGCAACGGCTGATGAACCAGCAGCATCTGTCGACGGAGATTCGCAAGGACATTAACGGTGATGCCGCGAAGATTGCTGCGGCAGTGCGTGCGCAGCAGCGCGCAATCGCGACGCCGCCGGTTGTGTCGCGGCGCGGCGCGACGACGCCGATCACGCCGATGGCGAACAACTTCGGTTACGACCAGACCGTGCCGTTGCTGCAACGATTTGCACAATGAACAGATATCCGGGGAACGACATGAACGACAACACACTCAATCGAAGCGCATGTGCGGGCCGGATCGCGACGCTGGTCGCGGTCGTCTGCATCTTAACGGGGTCGGGCGCCGCATACGGTCAAGACACCGTGACACTGGGTGCGTCAGACGTCGGCCGCTCGACCAAAGACTGGCTCGCGATGCAGCGGGACAACCGCGCGGCGGCGCCGACGCAACCCGTGTTCGGCGACGTCGCGTCGCTTGCGTACCAGCGCTACCTCGATTCGTTCAAGAACAAGATTCCGGATTCGATGAGTTCACAGCTCGGTGCGGTGGGCGGCATGTCGGGCGGCGGGCAGGGCGCGCAATAAGCGGGATGACCATGCGCGCAGATCAATCGCACGCGACGCGGCGACGGAGCGCCGGCAGTCCCGGGAGAAGTCGCCAGCGCGGTAGCGTCGCGATCATGGCGACGATCTGGGCGCTGGTTGCGATCATCATCCTGGGCGCGATCGACGTCGGCCATTTCTATGCCGAAAGACGCCGGATGCAAGCAGCGGCCGATCTGGCCGCTTTGTCGGCGGTCTCTCAGGTTACGACCGACTCGACTTGCCAGGCAGCGAGGACCGCAGCCGGTCAAATCGCGAATCCGGCGACGAATGCATTGCCGACGGGTTCGAAAATTTCCGTGTCGTGCGGCATCTGGACCGCACCTCAAGGCAGCGGCAGCGCGCAGTTCACCTGGGTGTCGGGCGACCCGATCAGCGGCAATCAGTGCGCGGGTCTCTCGGTGGGAGCGGTCAATGGCCAGTCGACCAACGCCGTTTGCGTCACGGTGGCCGAGCCGGTCGACGGGATTTTTCGCGGTGGAGTTACGATTAGCGGCTCTGCCATTGCCAAGAGCGTACCCACCGACACTTTTACGCTGACCACGTCGCTTGCAGCGTTGAATGGTGGATTGGCCAACCAGTTACTCAAGGCGTTGACCGGATCGAACGACAATGCGTTGAATCTCCAACTGGTCGACTATCAGGGACTCGCACAAGTCAACTTGAAGCTGGCCGGCATTCTCGCCAATCTCCCGGTCGGCTCCAGTACCGGAGTGCTGAATGGCACCGTGACGCTCGGTCAACTGGCCAATGCCGCGGTGCAGGCGGCGACGCAGCAAAGCGTGGCCGCTGCGAACCTGAAGGTGCTGAACGCACTGGTCATCGCCCTTTGTCCGGGGGGAGTCTGTGGCGGGCCGCAGATCGCTCTCGGTCAACTGGTTTCCGCTGCGACCGCAACCGGAAGCTCTGCCGTCAATGCCAGCGTCAATGCACTCGGCTTGCTGTCGACGGCATTGCAGATCGCGAACGGCACGAATTCGGTCAACATTCCCAGCGTCACGGTTCAGACGCCTACGATACTGTCACCGCTACTGAACGTGACCGTGTCGGGTTCAGTCAAGTTGGGGGCAAATCCGCCATCCACCGCGAGCGGTCCGCCCGGGCCGTCGAATTGCGGGACATCCGATTGCATAACCAACACGTCGACTGCTCAGGGCAACGTGTTCCTCAATACGTCGATCTCGCTGCTGTCGACATGCTCAAACGGCTCGCTAGTCTTTCCGGGCGGCAGTTGTGCGTCGGGTGCCGCGACGCCGCTTGCAGCGGTGCAATTGCCGATCACTGCCTATGTGGCGCCGGCGAAGGCGGGTTTGACGTCTGTTACCTGTACTTCGGACGGCACGAAAAGGGCGCAGGTGAACGTGCAGACCGGGGTGGTGGCCGTCTACATCGGCGGCACGGCGAATACGCCGATCAACCTCAGTGCGCCCAGTGGTTATGCGCCCACCGGCAGCGCCACGCCCATTACGCTGGTGTCCGTCAAACTGCAGAGCCTGCTCAATTTGTTGAACCTTGGCGACTTGGTTTCCGGACTGACGACGTTGGTCAAAACCCTGACGCTGGGGATCGTCGACCTGACCGACGTTTCGATCAACGTTAACTTGTTGCCCGGGCAGTTGACGGTTCCCGTCGCCAATCAAAGTCCGACACCGCTGGTGTTCACGTATCCCGGGCCTGGATCGTCCGCTTCGCCGACCCCGGCATCACCCTATATGCTCGGCACGGGAACGGATCAGTTCTTGTCGCCCGCTATTCAAGGTATCTTGAACAGCGGCCTGTCGTTGGAAGTGAAGGCCAACAGTGGCTTGCTCCAGTGGCTGAGCGTCATCGCGAATCCTATATTAAACGTCGTGACCGGGCCGATCCTGAACGCGCTGGCAACCACGCTCGTTCCGCTCCTCCTGCAACCGATCGATTCGCTCCTGACTTCCGTCACGGGCCTGCTCGGTTTGAGCCTGGGCAATGCCTATGTCACGAACACGCCGGATTCGATCAAATGTGGCGATCCCATGCTGGTTCAATAAATGCCTGAACGTTCCGTTATCGAAGCAGGCAGTATCGCCGTCGCTCGCATTCGCTCACTGATCTGCAACGCCAAGCAACCCGTCAATTACTGAAGCCGCACCTGAAACATGAGAACCACGCCCGCAATCGAAGAGCTCGACCTGTACGTCTGGGAAGGCAAGGCGGACATCGTCGACCGCGTCGCCCGGTGCATGGCGAGCTTCGACGTCGAAGTGATCCGCGCCGACAACGCGGCGGTCTCGCCCGAGCGCGCCGCGTTGCGGCGCTCGCTGGCGATCATCAGCGTGACGATGATCGAAGGCGGCGCGGCATTCCTGCGCGACTGGCAGGCCAACATCGGCATGCCGGTGGTCTGGGTCGGCGCGGCGCGCGACCACGACGCGTCGCAGTATCCGCCCGAGTATTCGCATATCCTGCCGCTCGACTTCACGTGCGCCGAACTGCGCGGCATGATCGGCAAGCTCGTCACGCAACTGCGTGCGCACGCAGCCGAGACGTTGCAGCCGTCGGAACTCGTCGCGCACTCCGAATCGATGCAGGCGCTGCTGCACGAAGTCGATACGTTCGCCGACTGCGACACCAACGTGCTGCTGCACGGCGAAACCGGCGTCGGCAAGGAGCGCATCGCGCAACTGCTGCACGAAAAGCATTCACGCTACCGGCACGGCGAATTCGTGCCGGTGAACTGCGGCGCGATTCCGGACGGCCTGTTCGAATCGCTGTTCTTCGGCCATGCGAAAGGGTCGTTCACGGGCGCGGTTGTTGCGCATAAAGGCTATTTCGAGCAGGCGGCCGGCGGCACGCTGTTCCTCGACGAAGTCGGCGATCTGCCGCTGTACCAGCAAGTCAAGCTGCTACGCGTGCTCGAGGACGGCGCGGTGCTGCGCGTCGGCGCGACGGCGCCGGTCAAGGTCGATTTCCGTCTGGTCGCGGCAAGCAACAAGAAGCTGCCGCAGCTCGTGAAGGAGGGACTGTTCCGCGCCGATCTCTACTACCGGCTCGCGGTGATCGAGCTGAGCATTCCGTCGCTGGAAGAGCGCGGTGCGGTCGACAAGATCGCGCTGTTCAAGTCGTTCGTCGCCCAGGTGGTGGGCGAGGAGCGGCTCGCCGAGTTGTCCGACCTGCCGTACTGGCTCACGGATTCGGTCGCGGACAGCTATTTCCCCGGCAACGTGCGCGAGCTGCGCAACCTCGCCGAGCGCGTCGGCGTGACGGTGCGACAGACGGGCGGCTGGGATGCCGCGCGACTGCAGCGACTGATCGCGCACGCGCGCAGCGCGGCCCAGCCGGTGCCGGCTGAGAGTGCGGCCGAGGTGTTCGTCGATCGCAGCAAGTGGGACATGAACGAGCGCAACCGCGTGATCGCGGCGCTCGACGCAAACGGTTGGCGGCGTCAGGACACGGCCCAGCAGCTCGGCATCAGCCGCAAGGTGTTGTGGGAAAAAATGCGCAAATATCAGATCTTCGACGAAGAGCCCGAGACCCGCGAAAGCGAGTAATTAATGAGATAAAATCGCAGTGAATTACAACGACTCGGGCGGGAATAAAACTTCATGAGCCATATGACGGGGTTGGGGCGGGTGAGCGTAATGCTCGCCCTGGTGGGAGGCATGCAAGGCGTGTTCGCGCAGGGGCTGGCAGGCAGCGATCCGTCGGCGGTGCAGCAGGCATCGGCGCCGGTGGCCGCGATTCCGGTGATCGATTCGCAGGCGCAGACGTCGGTGCAGCCGCAGGCCGGCGAGACGACGGGACCGAGCACGGTCGACGATTTGCAGCGCCAGATCCAGGCGCACTCGCTGACGGAAATGCGCACGAGCTACAACGGCAGCTACGGCGCCAGCCTGCTGTTCAACGTCAAGGACGGTGCGTATTTCGTCGCGTTGTTCCAGCAAAAGGCGTTCTGGCGCGTGATCAAGACTTACGACGAAACGCGCGCGGAAGCGATCTATCGCGATTTCTCGCATCAGGCGGAGCGGCTGGCCGTCAACGAACTGCGGGCGGCGAAGCTGGAATCGCAGAAGGCGCAAATGGACAAGCAGATCGAAGTCACGCAGGACCGCGCGCGGCGTCTGCAGGCGGACATCTCGATCGCCCGCCAGCAGCAGGCGGCGGTGGCGGATCGCCAGAAGAGCGTGCGGAGCGAAACGGCGGCGTTGCAGGCGCAACAGGCGCAGCTCCAGTCGCAATTGCGGGCGTTGCAGCAGCAGGTGCGTTCGCTGCAGCGCGAGGCCGACGCGGGCTTGCCGACGACGGCACGCTGAATTCGGTAACGGCGGTGCGGCGACATGCCGCGCCGGCCGTACAAGTGAAAAGGGCAAGCCGGTTGGCTTGCCCTTTTGTTTTACTGGCCGTCCGGCACGATTCGCCGGCGGCGCGTCACGATGACCGGCCCGTTGCCGCCGCGGGAATCCGACGGCGCGGCGTTGCCGGATGCGTCGCCGGTGTCGCGCGGCGCGCCGTAGCTTTCGCGCGGTTCACGCGGTGCGCCGTAGCCTTCGCGCGGCTCACGCGAGCCGTAGCCCTCGCGCGGTTCGCGCGAACCGTAGCCTTCACGCGGCTCGCGGGAGCCGTAGCCGCCGTCGCCGCGCGATTCGCGCGGACCGCCGTGCGAGCCGTACGGGCTGTGGCCGCCGCCTTCACGGCCGCCGGGGCGACCGCCGGTGCGCGGGCCGCGGGGGCCGCCGCCGCCCGGGCGCGAACCGCCCGTGTCGAGCTGGATCGTGGAAATCGCACGCTTGTAGATGCCTTGCAGACCCACGGGGGTGCGCAGCATCACCAGATACTGGTCGAACGACTCGATACACCCCGTCAGACGAATGCCGTTGACGAGATAGATTTCAACACGCTTACGTTCCTTGCGCGCCGAATTGATGAAGTCGTTTTGCGGATGGGATTCTGCGGGATTGGCCATTGAGGTGCGGCAGGAGCCTGCGTCAGAGAATATGTTGTGCGTGTGTGTGGCGTGTTCGTCCACAAGCCGTTTGGCGGAATTCTACCCTGTTCGATAGGGGAGCGCGCAGTCGTGATTGTGTCGAACCGTAACCCACTATAGACGTTCCGGCGCATTTTCGCGATCCGGCCGAATGGCCAAAGCCGTTTCGTTACGTCGCGTTACGACTCTCGCAGCCCCGTATCACCTCGGCGCGGGCGGCGCGCTTACATTGGTTGCGTGAGCCGGGCGGGCCGGCTTATCAGGGATCCGGAGCATGAACAAGAGGCAAGTGGCAGGGGTAATCGGGGGCATGGCGTTGCTCGTTTCCGGTAGTGCAATGGCGGGGCATGTCGACCTGTCGGTCGGCATCGGCGTACCGGTCGCACCGGTCTATGTCGAACCGGCGCCGGTCTATGTGGCGCCGCAGCCCGCCGTCGTCGCCTATCCGGGCTACGGATACGGCTATTACGGCGATGACGACGACGATCGCTACCGCAAGTGGCGCAAGCACTACTACAAGCACTGGCATCGGCACCACGGCGACGACGATGACGATTGAGCCCGTGATCGGCCCCGTCAGCGCGTGTCAGAACGCGTAGTCGGGGTTTTTCGGGTCGAATGCGGTGTCGTCGAGGGTCGCGGGCGCGATTTTCTCGATGACGATCCGCTCGAAGATCTTGCCGTCGTTGTCATAGGACTCGACGGTCCGGAAATAGGGGGCGTGCAGGTCGAGCCCCAGCACTTCCTTTTTCGCATAGAACTGCGGCCGGCCGGTCGGCGTTTCGTAGGTGAGCGCGACGACGCGCACGCCGTCGATCGTTTTGGCCTGCACGTCGGTCGGCCGCTGCACGCCGGCTTCCAGGTATTTCTTCCCTTCGGTCAGGTACAGGTTCGTGATGAACTCGGTGCCGAGATCCTTCACCTGGTGATTCGACTGGGCACGCGCCAGCGCGCCGTCGATCGCCGTCCACAGCGGAATCTTGCCGAGCAGGCCGCCGAGATGGCCATACATCTCGTCCTTGCGCTGGGTTGTGTCGTAGATCGTCTCCTGGCCGGCATGCGCGCCGCCCGGCAGCCATTTCGCATACACCCGCAGCGGCTCGCGGGTCGTCTTCACGAGCATGCGGTCGGGCGTGTCGGACCATTTTCCGCTGATGCGCTCCTGGCGCACCATCGTGAACTGGTAGGCCGGATAGCCGTTCGGGCCGTTGCGGATATAGAGCGGCACGGCGAGCGGATCGAGTGCCTTGAAGAGCGCGGTGAGCGTCGCGTCGTCGAGTTGCGCGAGCGTGCCGCGCTGGGCCGCCGTGCGCAGCCAGCGCGCCTGTTGCGCGAGCGGCTCGTGCGTGACCTTCGCGAGATCCGCGGGCAGCGCGACGGCCGGTGCCGCGCTCGTGGCGCTCGCCGCTTCCTGTGCATGCAGGCCCGCCTGTGCGAGCGACAGCACGCACGCGAGCGCCGCCGCGGCGGCATGCCGCGCGCGGCGTTTCATTCCTTCGTTCATCGACAGCGTCTCCCGGAGCGATGGATCGTTCAGCCTTGCTTCGCGGCGTTGAGTTTGGCGAGTTCCTCGTCGCGCAGCGCGCGGCGCAGGATCTTGCCGACGTTCGTCTGCGGCAGCGCGTCGCGGAACTCGACGAATTTCGGCATCTTGTAGCCGGTCAGGTTCTTGCGGCAGTGCGCGAGCACGTCCTCGGCCGTCAGCGACGGGTCGCGGCGCACGACGAACACCTTGATCCGTTCGCCCTGCACCTCGTCGGGAATGCCGATCGCCGCGGCTTCGCTGATGCCCGGATGCATCACCAGCACTTCCTCGATCTCGTTCGGATACACGTTGAAGCCCGACACGAGGATCATGTCCTTCTTGCGATCGATGAGGCGGATGAAGCCGCGCTCGTCCATCACGCCGATGTCGCCGGTGCCGAGCCAGCCGTCGGCGTCGATCACCTTGGCGGTCTCGTCGGGGCGCTGCCAGTAGCCGCGCATCACCTGCGGGCCGCGCACGCACAGCTCGCCCGGCTCGCCGACGGCGGCCCAGGTGCCGTCCTCGCGGCGAAAGCGCACGAGGGTCGATGGCGCGGGCAGGCCGATCGAACCGCTGAACGCGGCCATGTCGTTCAGGTCCACGGGGTTCATCGTGACGATCGGCGAGCACTCGGTGAGGCCGTAGCCTTCGACCACCGGCCGGCCCGTCACCTGCTGGAAGCGCTCGGCGACCGCGCGCTGCATCGCCATCCCGCCCGCCATCGCGAGCTTGAGCTTCGAGAAGTCGCGCTTGCGGAATTCCTCGTTGTCGAGGAATGCGTTGTACAGCGTGTTGATGCCGGTGATGCCCGTGAACGTCTCGTGGCGGATGATCTTCATCACCATCTTCATGTCGCGCGGGTTCGCAATCAGGATGTTGCGCCCGCCGAGCCCCATGAAGATGAACGCGTTCACCGTCAGCGAATAGATGTGATAGAGCGGCAGCGGCGTGAGCACGGTTTCGACGTCGCCCGAAACCTGGTCGGCGATCCACGCCTTCGCCTGCAGCAGGTTCGCGATCAGGTTGCCGTGCGTGAGCATCGCGCCTTTCGCGACGCCGGTCGTGCCGCCGGTGTATTGCAGGAACGCGAGATCGTCGCGCGTGGTCTGCACCGGTTGCGGCGCGCCGCGCGCGCCGAGCGCGAGGGCGGAGCGCAGCCGGATCGCCTGCGGCAGGTGGTAGTCCGGCACGAGCTTCTTCACGTGCTTCAGCACGAAATTGATCAGGCGTCCTTTCGCGTTGAAACCGTCGGCGAGCAGGTCGCCGAGCGCGGTGACGACGATGTGCTTCACCTGCGTTTCCGGCAGCGCGTCCTGCAGCGTGCGCGCGAAGTTCTCGAACACGACGATCGTCTGCGCGCCGCTGTCCTTCAACTGGTGCGCGAGTTCGCGCGCGGTGTAGAGCGGATTCACGTTGACGACGATCGCGCCGGCCTTCAGCGTGCCGAACAGCGCGACCGGATACTGGAACGTGTTCGGCAGCATGATCGCGACGCGGTCGCCGGGCTTCACGCCGAGGCTTTGCAGATACGACGCGAATGCGTCGACCTTCTGCGCGAGCGTGCGATAGGTCATCGACGCGCCGGCGCTGACATACGCGATGCGGTCGGCGAAGCGGGTCGTGCATTCGTCGAAGAACTGCACGAGCGACGCGTATTGCGTGACGTCGATCTCGTGCGGGACGCCGGGCGGGTACGACGCGTACCAGATGGCGTCGGTGTTCGGCGGAAGCTGGGCCGAGGTGGTTGCTGCGGATGATGACATGACGTGTCTCCGGTCTTGGCGCTCGGCGCGGGTCGGCGCGTCAGCGCCAGCCCATGCCCCGTGCTTCGCGGCCGGCCGGCGCGGGCGTCTCGACGCCGCGCCTGACCGCGCGTATCAATCAAATCGTGAACAGGAAGCCGCGCGTGGCCTCGCGCGTTCAGCTCGTGGAATGCAGCGTTGCCGCCTCGGCGGCCGTCGCGCCCGACTGCGGCAGCCCGAACGCTTCGCTGGCGCCGGCATCGTCGAGCACCGCCGCGAAGATCGACAGTTGCGCGCTGTCGGGCATCGGCGCCTTCAGCGCGGCGACGATCAGCGACGACAGCCGCGCGATCATCTGCACGTCGTTCATCGTGCGGCCTTGCGAGAATTCGTCGATCAGGCTTTCGGTTTCGGCACCCGCGAGCGCGCCGGACAGCGCGCCGATCGCGAAGTGCAGCCGCCAGCCGAGTTCGGTGCGCGGCAGGTGCGGCAGCGCGCGCTGGAACGCATCGAAGAAGCGGCCCGCGACGCTCGCGTAGTGCGCGGTCAGGAAGTTGCGGACGAACGGCGAAGGGTCGGTATACGCGCGGCCGATCAGCCGGAGGAACCCGGGCCCGCCGCGTTCGGGATCGCGCGAGGCCTTCAGCGCCGGAATGAACATCGCGCCGAGCACGTGCTCGCAGGTGATGTGGGTGCCGAGCTGCGCGTCGAAGCGGTCGAGGATGCCGAGGCGCTCCTGGTTCAGCTGATCGAGCCGGCGCGACAGCATCGCGTGGATCAGCGCTTCCTTGCTGCCGAAGTGGTAGTTGACCGCGGCGAGGTTGACCGCCGCGCGCGAGGTGATCTGGCGCATCGACATCGCCTCGAAGCCGTGTTCGATGAACAGATCCTCGGCCGCATCGAGAATGCGTGCCTTCGTCCCGCCGGTCTGCCGCGTGCCGGATGACCGCGCCCCGGACGGCCGTCCCGCCGATGGCCGCCCCTCCTGACTTACTGCCATGTTCCGCCTCCCATGCCGGTTTCCCGGCCGCGAACAGGTGATTTGATTATCTGATTCAAACAGTCGTTTTCATTAAGATAAAAAAACGCGGGCGGCGCGGGCAAGCGCGGCGTCTGGACCAATTCCTCTAGTTCGATGTGCAGGTGCGGAAAGCGCGGCACCCGCTCACGGCGGGGCGGGGCGCGCGCGATGATGCGGTGCCGCAACGCGCGGGTTCACCCGACGGTGCTACGCGTATTGACCGATTGCGTCATGTCGATGCCGCGCCGTTCGCGGCTGAACAGGATCAGCACGGCGATCGCGACGGCCACGATGCCGGCCACGAGCGCGAGCGCGAAGCCGTAGTTGTTGCCGTTCGACACGGCGAGTGATGCCTGCATCGTCGCGTTGCCCGACGCGAGCAGGTTACCGAGCTGGTAGACGACGCCGGGGAAGGTGGCCCGGATCTCGTCGGGCGAGATCTCGTTCAGGTGAACCGGTATCACGCCCCACGCGCCCTGTACCGAGATCTGCATCAGGAACGCGCCGGCGGCGAGCGCGACCGGGCCGCTCGAGAACGCCCACAGCGGCAGCACCGGCAGCGCGATCAGCGCGGCGATGAAGATCGCGCGGCGCCGGCCGAGCCGCTCGGAGATCGTGCCGAACGACAGGCCGCCGACGATCGCGCCGATGTTCAGCACGATCGTGATCCAGGACACGGTATGCGGATCGAAGTGATGCTGTTCGCGCAGGAAGGTCGGATAGAGATCCTGCGTACCGTGCGAGAAGAAGTTGAACGCGGTCATCAGCACGATCGCGTAGATCGTGAGTTTCCAGTTCTGTTTCAACGTGGCGCCGAGGCTCGGGCGCGGGCGCTTCTCCATCTGTTTCCATGCCGGCGATTCGGGCACGTGCGCGCGCACGTACAGCACGAGCAGCGCGGGCAGCACGCCGACCATGAACATCCCGCGCCAGCCGATGTATTGGTAGAACAGGCCGAACACGACCGACGCGAGCAGATAACCGCTCGGATAGCCGGCCTGCAGCAGCCCGGACACGAAGCCGCGCGCATGCGTCGGCACGGTTTCCATCGTCAGCGCGGAGCCGACGCCCCATTCGCCGCCCATCGCGATGCCGAACAGCGCGCGCAGCACGAGCAGCGCGGTCAGGCTCGGCGCGAAACCCGACGCGAGTTCGAGCAGCGAATAGCACGCGATGTTGACCATCAGCGTCGGGCGGCGGCCGAAGCGGTCGGCGAGCCGGCCGAAGATCAGCGCGCCGAGCGGGCGCATCGCGAGCGTCAGCGTGAGCGCGAACGCGACGGCGGGAATCGTCGACGCGAACTCCGCGGCGATGTCCTTCAGCACGAAAACCATCAGGAAAAAATCGAACGCATCGAGCGTCCAGCCCAGGTAGGCGGCGATCGTGACGTTGCGTTGCTCGCGGGTCCAGCTCATGTCCGGGGTCTCCTCGTTGGCTTGCGCGCTCACGATGTGCATGCGGATGCCGGCCCGGCTCGCGCGCGGCGCGGGGGCACTGATCGAGTGTAGGCTTCCGCGTCGCGCGATGTGGGGCGCGATAGCGCCGAATCGGGAATAATCCCTACGAAATGCACTGTTTCGGAAACGGAAACGGAGCCGCGCGAGGCACGCGTCGGGACTCTGTATCATTCCGGAAGGCTGTTTGTATCAATTCTGTAATGCGCTCGATGCGCATCGCCCCCGTATCAGGAGTCCAGATGAACGACCGTTCCGCCGACCCGCTGCCCGTGCTCGAAACCGCGCGGCTGTGGCTGCGTCCGCGCGTGCTGGCCGATCTCGATGCGTGCATCGAGATGGATCGCGATCCCGAGGTCACGCGCCACATCGCGGGCCCGTGGCACGACCCCGTCGAGCATCGTCGCTTCGTCACGCACCGGATCACGTGCGACTATCCGCCGGGCCTCGGCTACTGGTCGATCTTCGAGAAGGCCGCGCCCGAGGTGTTCATCGGCTGGATCCTGCTGATTCCCGATTACAAGGACGGATCGCGCGACGTCGAGATCGGCTGGCGGCTGGTGCGTGCGACGTGGGGGCGCGGCATCGCGAGTGAAGCCGCGGCGGCCGTCGTGCGGCACGCGTTCGACACCGTGCGCCTGCCGCGCGTGATCGCCGATATCGCGGAGGCCAACAGCGGCTCGCTGAACGTGGCGCGCAAGCTCGGCATGCGGCGCGTGAGCGTCGTGCACGACGGCATTCCTTACATTCGTCACCGCCTCGAACGCAACGATTTGCGGGCGTAGTGCGGCGTCGTGCGTGCGGCAAGTGTCAGAGAGGGTCAACCGGACGCGCATCGCGGTGATGACGGATTAACGGCGCGCGCGATCCGGAGTATCGTTGCCGGAATTTCGCAACATGGGGTACGACCATGGCACTCGGCACCGACGTTCATCTCATTCCCGTCAGGCTCGACGGGCTGCGTCCGACCCAGATGACGGTGGGCTACCGCGAAGTCAAGGCGAAGCGCAAGCACTGGAAGGCGCTGAACAAGCGCGCCCGCAAGGCCGCGATCGAATCGCACTGGTTCCCGGCCGTCCTCGGCCCGGACGGGCTGCACTACATCACCGATCACCATCATCTGGGCCTCGCGCTGATCGAGGAGGGCGAGTCGCGCGTGAACGCGATGCTGCTGAAGGATCTGTCGTGGCTCGACGACACGATCTTCTGGCGGATGATGGAACACAACCAGTGGGTGCATCCGTTCGGCCCGGACGGCTCGCGGCGCGACTATGCGCATTTGCCGAAGGCGCTGACGGGGCTCGAGGACGATCCGTACCGCAGCCTTGCCGGCGAACTGCGCACGGCGGGCGGGTACGCGAAGGACGCGACGCCGTTCAGCGAATTCCTGTGGGCCGACTATCTGCGCCAGCACGTGTCGCTCGACCAGATCCGCAAGAATTTCGCGAAGGCGCTCGATGTCGCGCTGCATCGTGCGCACGACCAGGATGCGCGCTATCTGCCCGGCTGGTCGGGCGTGATCGCCGTCAAACCCTGACCGGCCCACGGCGCCGACCGCCTCATGACGACCGCCCCGATCCGCCCCGACGCCGGCCCGCAACATCCGGACCATTTCGCGGCGCTCGACACGCCGCCGGCACCGCGTACGCAACGGATCGGCCTCGATGCGCTGGCCGGCCTGTCGATTGCCGGCCTGCTGATTCCCGAGGCGGTTGCGTATGCGGGGCTCGCGAACCTGCCGCCGCAGGCCGGCCTGATCGCGCTGCTGTCGGGGCTCGTCGTCTATGCGCTGACGGGCAGCAGCCGCTTCGCGATCGTGTCGTCGACGTCGTCGTCGGCCGCGGTGCTCGCCGCGACCGTGCTCGCCGAATCGGGGATGGCGCTCGCCGCGCAGCTCGCGCTGGCGGCGGCGCTCGTCGCGATGACCGGCGTGCTGTTCATCCTGGCCGGCGTCGCGCGGCTTGGCGGCATGTCGGATTTCGTCGCGCGGCCCGTGCTGCGCGGTTTCACGTTCGGTCTCGCGCTGACGATCGTTATCAAGCAGCTACCGAAGATTCTCGCGATTGCCGTGCAGCACGGCGATGCGCCCCACGTCGCGCTCGATTTGATCACCGGCGCGCCGCACGCGAATCTCGCGAGCGTCGTGCTCGGCGCGACCGCGCTCGCGCTGCTGTTCGTGCTCGGCCGCGGCGCGCGCGTGCCCGCGACGCTCGTCGTGATCGTGCTGTCGATCGCGGCGGGTTACGCGATCGACTGGCAGCGGTACGGAATCGCGATCGTCGGCCATATCGATTTCCGGCACCTCGAATTCGGGTTGCCGCATCTCGGCCGCAACGCATGGATGCAGACGGTCGAGCTCGCGTTCGCGCTGATGCTGATCCTGTATGCGGAGTCGTACGGATCGATCCGCAACTTCGCGCTGAAGCACGGCGATACCGTGTCGCCGAACCGCGACCTCGTTGCGCTCGGCTGCGCGAATCTCGTGTCGGGCCTGCTGCACGGGATGCCGGTCGGCGCCGGCTATTCGGCGACGTCGGCGAACGAGGCGGCCGGCGCGCAGTCGCGCTTCGCGGGAATGTGGGCGGCCGGCGTGGTCGCGCTGATCGTCTGGCTGCTGCTGCCGCAGCTCGCGCGCACGCCCGAGCCCGTGCTCGCGGCCATCGTGATCTTCGCGGTCAGCCACTCGCTGCATCCGTCCGTGTTCCGGCCGTACTGGGCCTGGCATCGCGACCGGCTCGTCGTGATCGCGGCACTGCTCGCGGTGCTCGTGCTCGGCGTGCTGCACGGGCTGCTCGCGGCCATTGGCGTGAGCCTGCTGCTGACGCTGCGCAAGCTGTCCGAGCCGAACGTCAGCGTGCTCGGCCGGCTGCGCGACAGCCACGATTTCGTCGACGTCGCGAGCCATGCCGATGCGAAGCCGGTGCCGGGCGTGCTGATCGTGCGGCCCGAGGCGCAACTGTTCTTCGCGAATGCGGACCGGATGCTCAATCGCGTGCGGGCGCTGATGAAGGCTGCACCGGACACGCATACCGTGATGTTGAGCCTCGAGGAAACGCCGGATGTCGACGGCACGACGATCGAATCGTTGCGCACGTTCGCGGCCGAATGCGCGGCGCGCGGGCTGCGGCTCGCGCTCGTCCGGCTCAAGACGCACGCGCTGCATGCACTGCGCCGCGCGGCGGACGATACGCTGCACGACGATGCGATGTCGGAACTGAGCGTCGACGAGAGCCTGCAACTGCTGCAGGCCGGCCGTCCGCCGGACGGCAGCGACGGCACGGCCGCCGCGTGAGGGCTGCATGACGGCGCGGCGCGTCGGCGCCGTCTAGTGCGACAGCGCGGCGCCGGCGCTGCGACCGATCATGTCGGCCACTTCCGCGGCCGTCGGCGCATACGCGCCCGCATGCGCACAGGCGACGGCCGCGCACGCGGCCGCGTAACGCAGATGCTCGGCGGCTGACGCATCGGGTCGAGCAAGCTGGCTCGCGAGCCAGCCGCCGATGCTCGCATCGCCGCAGCCGACCGTGTCGGCGACCGCGGTCGGGAACGCGGGCTGGAACAGCTCGGTATCGCGATGCAGCAGTTGCATGCCGGTTGCGCCGCGCGTGACGAGCATCGTCGCGGCGGGCGCCCACGCGCGCAGTTGCGCGAGCGCGGCCGCTTCGTCGAGTTCGGGAAACAGCCCGCGCAGATCCTCGTCGGAGACCTTGATCCAGTCGGCCAGCGCGGTCAGGCGGCGCAGCGTGTCGCGATACGACGGCGCGGCCATCGGTGCGCGGAAGTTCGGGTCGAACGAGATCCGCTTGCCGGCCGCCCGCGCGGCTTGCGCGAGTTCGATCAGGCGCGCTGCGAGCGGCTCGCGCACGACGCCGAGCGAGCCGACGTGCACGATCTCGGCCGCGTCGAACGCGCCGGCCGGCAAGTCGGCCGGATCGAACGCGAGATCGGCGCTGTTTTCGCCGATGAAGAAATAGTGGGGCGGCTGCTTCGATACGACCATCGCGAGGAGCGGCGCGCGGTCGACCTGCCGGATGAAGCGCATGTCGAGCCCCGCATCGGCGCTCTTGCGCATCAGCTCGTCGCCGAAAGTGTCGCGGCTGACCGTGCCGGCGAAGGCCGTCGGCACGCCGAGTCGCGCCCCGACGCGCGCGACGTTCCAGCACGAGCCGCCGGCGACGCTGTGCCAGTGCTGTGCGTCGTCGCGGATGAAATCGGTCAGCGCTTCGCCGAAAACGATCAGGCGGGGAAACGTCGTCGTCATGTGGAAACCTTGTGCCGCGGCGTCGCGCGCGGCCGTACAGCGGTTGATCTGAACAGGCGGCAGTACCGGCCGTCGCGCGCGGCGACGCGGCCCGGCGCCGCCCGGCTCGCAGACGGGCGGCGCGCTCGGCGCGATCAGCGCGGGGAGCTCCAGCCCTTGTAGGTCTTCACGTTGTCGCGCGTGACGAGCGTCGGCTCGATCAGGATCATCGGATTGGCCGGCTTCTGGCCGTTCATGATCCCGTAGCCGACGTTGACCGCCTGCTGCGCCATCGCCCACGGATCCTGGCTCGACGACGCCTGCACGAGCGTGTTCGACTTGAGCGCGACCTCGATGTCGGGCGCGCCGTCGACCGACGTGATCACGATGTTCGGGCGGTTCAGCTGTTTCGCCGCGAGATCGCTGCCGATCGCCTGCGGGTCGTTGATCGTGAACACGCCGTCGAGCTTCGGAAAGCGCGTCAGGTAGCCCTGCATCGCGTTCATCCCGCCTTCGCGCGAGCCCTTGCCGTCCTGGTCGCTCGACAGCAGCTTGATGCCGGCGTTTTTCGCAAGCACGGCCTTGCAGCCGTTCACGCGATCGATCACGGCCGACACCTGCGGGCCGTTCTCGATGATCACGTTGCCCTTGCCGTTCAGCTTCTTCGCGAGGTAGTCGCACGCGAGCTCGCCGGCCTTCACGTTGTTGGTCTGCACGGTCGCGTTCGCGCCGGCCGCCGCGACGTCCACCGCGACGACCGTGATGCCGGCCGCCTGCGCCTTCTTCACCGCCGGCTCGATCGCCTTCGGGTCGGTCGCGTTGAGCAGGATCATGTCGACGTGCGCGGAGATGAAGTTGTCGATCTGCGTGAACTGCTTGTTCAGGTCGTAGTCGGCCGAGACGGCCGTGACCTTCGCATTCGGGTTGAGCTGCTTCGCGCGCGCTTCGGCGCCTTTCACGATCGTGACGAAGTACGGGTTGCCGAGCGACCCGACCGTGACGCCGATCGATTTCAGCGGCTTGTCGGCTGCGTGGGCGGCGGCGGCGCCGAACGCGAGTGCGCAGGCGACGGCGGTCAGGGCGGCGGTGTGCTTGAACATGTCGTTGTGTCTCCGTGAGGTCTGTTGACGAACGCGCGCAGGAGGACCTGCCTGCGCGCCGATGGTTGAATGGTCAGGAATGCGCGGTGAGGGAACGGTGTCAGGTACGGGCCGAGTCGCGCTGGCGATAGCGGTCGAGGGCGACCGCGCCGATGATCACGAGCCCCTTGATGATGTACTGCCAGATGTCGGACACGCCGAGCAGCACGAGGCCGTTGGTCAGCACCGCGATGATCAGCGCGCCGATCAGCGTGCCGACGATCGACCCGACGCCGCCGACGAAGCTCGTGCCGCCGAGGATCACCGCGGCGATCGCGTCGAGCTCGTACGACTGGCCGAGCTGCAGGCCGTTGGCCGCATACAGGCGCGCGGCCGACATCACCGCGCCGAGGCCGGCGAGCAGGCCCGACGCCGCATATACGAACATCTGGATCGCCCGTACGTTGATGCCCGACAGCCGTGCGGCTTCCGGGTTGCCGCCGACCGAATAGATCCGCATCCCGAGCACCGTGCGGCGCAGGATGAACCACGAGATCGCGATTACCGCGCACGCGATCACGACGAGCCACGGCACGCCGAGGATCGAGCCGTTGCCGATGAACGCGAACGGCAGTTGCGGGTTGAACACGGTCGTGTCGTTGCCGATCAGGCGCGCGACGCCGCGCACGGCGGTCATCGCGCCGAGCGTGACGATGAACGGCGGCAGGCGCAGGAACGAGATCAGTCCGCCGTTGATCGCGCCGAACACGAGGCCGACCGCGAGCGCGAACGGCACGCCGAGCCAGCCCCAGCCGGGAAGGGTCGACGCGATGAGCGCCGCGACGGCCGCGGCGGCGAGCACCGAGCCGACCGACAGGTCGATGCCGCCCGTCAGGATCACGAACGTCATGCCGGCGGCGAGCACGATGTTGATCGACGCCTGCTGCGTGACGATCGACAGGTTCTGCAACGTGAAGAAGCCATCGGTCAGGAAGCCGAAGCCGACGCACAGGACCAGCAGCACCGGCAGCATGCCGGCCGTGCGGATCAGCGATTGCATGCGGGCGCGGTGATCGGCGCCGCGCATCAGGGGCGTGCGGTTGGCGACCGGATGGGCGGTCGCGGAAGCGAGGTTCCGCTGCTTGGTCGGGTTGATCATTTCGGTAACCTGAAAGTGAGAGTGAAATGAAAAGGGCGGGGCTCAGTGCGCGTCGGCCAGTTCGGCCTGCGAGCCGGTGGCGAGCGCGATGATCGCTTCCTGCGTGATCGGCGTATGCGTGTGTCCGCCGAGTTCACCCGCGATCTCGCCCTCGCGCATCACGAGCACGCGATCGGCGACGCCGATGATTTCCGGCAGTTCGCTCGAGATCACGATCACGCCCACGCCGGCACGGGCCAATTCGTTGATGATCCGGTAGATCTCGGATTTCGCGCCGATGTCGACGCCGCGTGTCGGTTCATCGAGGATCAGCACGCGCGGCTTCGTCTCGAGCAGGCGCGACAGCAGCACTTTCTGCTGGTTGCCGCCCGACAGCGCGCCGACGTTGACGTTGGCGTGCGGCACGCGGATCGACAGCGACGCGATCGCGTCGCGCGCCCGTTCGGCGCCGCGCGCGAGGTCGAGCGCGCCGAGCCGCGCATCGCGGTTGCACACAGAGATGTTGATGTTGTCGCGCACGCTCATGTCGAGGAACAGGCCCTGGCGCTTGCGGTCCTCGGTCAGGTAGACGAGGCCCGCGTCGATCGCGTCGCGCGGCGAGTGCGCGCCGAACGTGCGTTCGCCCAGCTTCACGTCGCCGCGCACGCGCGGCTCGGCCCCGAAGATCAGCCGCGCGAGTTCGGTGCGGCCCGCGCCGACGAGGCCGGCGATGCCGAGCACTTCGCCGGCATGCAGATCGAAGCTGCAGCCGCGTACGCGCGCGCCGTCGGCGACGTCGCGGACCGACAGCAGCAGGTGGCCGGGGTCGTACGGCGCGTGTTCCTTCTTGTAGAAACCGGAGATGTCGCGCCCGACCATCATCGCGACGAGCCGCTCGGCCGACAGCGCCGCGCGTTCGAGCGTGCCGACGTACGTGCCGTCGCGCAGCACCGATACGCGGTCGGACAACTCGTAGATCTCCGCCATCCGGTGGCTGATGTAGATGATCGCGAGACCTTCCTCGCGCAACTGGCGGATCAGGCGGAACAGGTGCTCGGTTTCGCGCGACGACAGCGGCGTGGTCGGCTCGTCCATCACGAGGATGCGGGCGCGGGTGTGTACGGCGCGCGCGATTTCGACGAGCTGCTGTTCGGCGATCGACAGCGTGTCGACGAGCGTGTCGGGCCCGAACGGCGCGCCCAGGCGCGCGAGCACGTCCTGGCAGCCGCGCGCCATCGCCGCGCGGTCGATCGTGCCCCAGCGCCGGTTGCCGCGGCGCAGTTCGCGGCCGACGTAGATGTTTTCCGCGACGGTCAGGTTCGGCGACAGGCACAGCTCCTGGTAGATCACCGCGACGCCGGCATCGCGCGCGGCGAGCGGGCCGTCGATGTCGATGCGTTGACCGTCGATCAGGATCTCGCCGCCGGCGTCGGCGCGGTACGCGCCCGACAGAATCTTCATCAGCGTCGATTTGCCCGCGCCGTTCTCGCCCATCAGCGAATGGATCTCGCCCGGATAGACGGTCAGGCTGACGTTGTCGAGCGCGCGGACGGCCGGGAACGTCTTGCTGATCCCGCGCATCTCGAGCAACGGACGGGGCGACTCAGATCGCGACATGGTTGACCTCCTGCGAGTCGGTGCGGGCGCCCTTGAGGATGCCGGCCCGCGGGGAGAAGTTGAAAAACATCGGCAGCGTGGCGGCGCCGATCGCGCCGGCGTCGGCGCCGAACGTGCCGCGTACGAGCACGGGCGTGCCGCGCGCTTCGGGTGCAGTCGCCACGAGCGCCGCGCGCAGGCGGCTCGTGACCGCGTCGAGCAGGCCCGCGTCGGTGTCGGCGTCGAGCACGACCACCGGCGCGTCGATCACGCACAGCACCGCGCGCAACGCCGGTGCGAGCGCGTCGACGCAGTCGTCGATCCATTCGTCGACGGCCGGCAGGCCGCGCGCGATGCAGGCTTCGAGATCGGCGCGGTTCTCGACCGTCTCGCCGTGATGGCGCAGGTGGCGCACGAGCGCATGCAGCGAGGCGCGCGCGAGCAGGATGTCCCACGGGCCGCGCGGCGGCGGCGCGGAGGCCAGCCGGCTCGGCGGCACCGGAATCACCGCGATGTCGCCCGCATTGCCGGTCACGCCGCGCAGGCAGTCGCCGTCGATCGCGATGCCGCCGCCGATCGCCGGCCCGATGAACAGGTAGACGAAGTCGTCGCACTGCCGGCCATATCCGTAGAACAGTTCGGCGATCGCGGCCGCGTTGCCGTCGTTTTCGCCGAACACGGGCAGCGACAGCGTGCGGCCGAGGTCGGCCGCGAAGTCGACGTCTTCCCACGCGCGGAACGTGTCGGGTGCGAGGCCGAGTTCGCGCATCCACGCGCCGAGGTTGTACGGCTGCGCGACGCCGATGCCGGTCAGGCGTGCGCGTTCATGGTCGGGGAGCAGGGCCTGCATTGCGTCGATGTCGTGACGGACGATCTCGAGCACGTCGGCGGGCGGCGGCAGGAGCGTGTCGTGAGAGCGGCGGCCGAGCACGTCGCCCGCGAAATTGACAAGCGCCGTCTCGATGCGCATCCGGTCGAGATGGACGCCGATGCCGAATGCACCGCGCGGATCGAGGCGGATCAGCGAAGCGGGTTGGCCGCGCTGGCCTTCGGTGCGACCCGCGAATTCGATCAGCTTCGCGTCGGCGAGCGCCCCGATGATGCTGCCGACCGCCGTGCCCGTCATGTTCGCGAGACGCGCGAGGTCGGCCTTCGACGCGCTGCCGGCGCGGCGCAGCGTCTTCAGCAGCAGGCGCTCGTTGTAACGGCGCACGTTGGCCGAATTGCTTCCCTGGCCGAAGTGCGGGCTTCTCATGGCGTCTCCTTCCATGTCGCACCGCTCGGCGGCGCATTAAATAAATCACGTTGATTTATTTAACCGCGTGAGGGACGGCCTGTCAGCCTAGGGAAATCCCGGTTTTTCTACGACGGAGGGTTCGCGTGGGGCGGAGTGACGTGAAGGGGCCGAATGCAGTCGTGTGCCGATCGACGGTACGTGAGGCGGGGAGAGGGAAGATACGCGATACGGAGATTCCGTAAGCGCGCCCGGTGCTGGGCGCCGGAAATGAAAAAAGGTCGGCAAAGCCGACCTTTTTTATAAATCGAGTGGTGCCCAGGAGAGGACTCGAACCTCCACGATGTTGCCACCGCTAGGACCTGAACCTAGTGCGTCTACCAATTCCGCCACCTGGGCACGTTTCGCTTGCTGCAGTGCGAAGACCGCTATTCTAGCGTGCCGGAAGAATCTGTCAATAGAATTTGAGGGGCGGACGAAAATATTAATCTGGCGGCGTGATTGTCCTGCAGGAGGGCGTGCGAGCCGCGACGACCGCCGAGTGTGATGTTGGGAGGGGATACGTCGACGCGAGCGCACATATTTATTTGAGCGCCGGAAATGAAAAAAGGCCGGCAAAAGCCGACCTTTTTTATAAATCGAGTGGTGCCCAGGAGAGGACTCGAACCTCCACGATGTTGCCACCGCTAGGACCTGAACCTAGTGCGTCTACCAATTCCGCCACCTGGGCACGTTTCGCTTACTGCAGTGCGAAGACCGCTATTGTAGCGTGCTGACGAAGTCTGTCAACACAATTTCATCCGGCACGCTAAAAATACTGCGCGCCTTGGCAGCCGACCGTCACCCGCCGATCGGCTCCGCGCGCTTCGTCGCAAAATTCCAGCGCTGCGCCTGGCCCGTATCGACGCGAGCGGGTAGCAGTCCGGCCGCCAGGAACGTGTCCGCGATCTTCTGTTGTTCGCCGAAGTTTTGCGGGGCCACCGCGCGGACGAGGTAGCTGCGTCGCGCATTCGCACGTGCGATCGTCGTGGCATCGAGTCCCCAGATCGGTGCGAGCGTGGTCGCGGCCTCCTGCGGATGGTCGCGCAGCCACGTACCGGCCAGCGACAACTGGTCGAACAGGATCTGGACGACGTCGGGGCGCGCCGCGGCAAAGCTGCTCGATGCGAGGTAATAGCGCTGGTACGACGCGAGTCCGTTGCCGTCGGCCAGAATCCGCACGTCGGGATTCCGGTCGACTGACGCGACATAGGGATCCCACGTGATCCATGCGTCCACGCTGCCGCGCTCGAATGCGGCGCGGCCGTCAGCGGGCGTCAGGTAATGGATCGCCACGTCGGCAGGCGCGAGCTTCGCGCGGGCGAGCGCGGCAAGCAGCAAGTAGTGGCTGCCGGCTGCCTTCGTGACCGCGATGCGTCGGCCCTTGAGATCGGCAAGCGTGCGCAGCGGGCTGTCCTGCTTGACGACGATCGCCTGCGCCTTCGGCGAGGGCGCCTCCTGTGCGATGTACACGAAGCGCGCATGCGCGGCCTGCGCGAAGACCGGGACCGTATCGGCCACGTCGGCGCTGAAGTCGACGGCGCCGACGTTGAGCGCTTCGGTCAGCGGCAATCCGCTCGCGAATTCGTGCCATGACACGCGCAGGCCGAGCGGCGTCAGCGCCTGCTCGAGCGTGCCGCGCGTCTTGAGTAGCGTGATCAGCGTCGACGACTTCTGGTAACCGATGCGCAGGGTGGCCGGCGCGTTCTCGGCGTGCGCGCGGACGCCGGCGGCAGTGAGGCCCGCGGCCAGCATCGCGCGCGCGAATGCGCGGCGGTTCATCGACGTCATGAAGGGGGCTCCTCGTTGGATGCGTTGAAAGCGAGGCGGCTAACGTAACAACGGGGACGACGATTGATAACCGATAAATTCTGCTATCGATCGGAGCGGCCGACATAAGGGCAGGGGACGGACGCTCGCGACGCAAGCGCCGAAATGAAAAAAGGCCGGCAAAAGCCGACCTTTTTTATAAATCAAGTGGTGCCCAGGAGAGGACTCGAACCTCCACGATGTTGCCACCGCTAGGACCTGAACCTAGTGCGTCTACCAATTCCGCCACCTGGGCACGTTTTGCAGTAGCTGCTTGCTGCAAAGAAGCGAAATTATAGCGCCCCAATTATTCCTGTCAACACTTTTTTGCGATGCATCGCAAACCGGCCGTCGACGCCCGCGCCGGCGGCATTCCGGTCATTTGGCGACACAGGCGGGTGATAGAATGACCCGCCGCCGTCAATATAGAACTGTCTGACGGACACCTCTATGTTGATGCCGTGCACCATCAGTCAACGCAACGAGAACAATCATCGACAAACCCTTGAGCAAATATCCGTACCCCATTCCGAGCCGTGAAGAGATTCTCGGCGTGTTGCGTACGAGCGACGCGCCGCTGGCCGCCAACGACATCGCCGAAGCACTGTCGATCAAGCGTCAGGAGCGCGAGGGGTTCTTCCGGCGTGTCGCCGCGATGGAGCGCGACGGCCAGATCCGCCTCGACAAGCGTGGCCACTACCAGTTGACCCATCCGTCGAATTTCGTCGCCGGGCGCGTGCAGGGGCATCGCGACGGCTACGGGTTCGTGATCCGCGACGACGGCCAGGACGACCTGTTCTTGCCGAACGGCGAAATGCAGAAAGTGATGCACAACGACCGCGTGCTCGCGCGGATCGTCGGCTACGATCGCCGCGGCCGGCCGGAAGGGCATGTCGTCGAAGTCACGGACCGCGCGAACAAGCGCGTGATCGGCCGTCTGCTGAACGAGAACGGCGCGCTGATCGTCGCGCCGGAAGACAAGCGCATCGGCCACGACATCCTGATCACGCAGAACGTGAAGAAGGCGAAGGTCGGGCAGGTCGTCGTCGTCGAGCTGACCGATTTCCCGAGCCGCCATTCGCAGCCGCTCGGCCGTGTCGTCGAAGTGCTCGGCGATATCGACGATCCGGGCATGGAAATCGAAATCGCGGTGCGCAAGTACGGCGTGCCGCACGAATTCAGCCAGCCGGCGCTCGACGAAGCCGCCGCGCTGCCCGACAAGGTGCGGCCGGCCGACCTGCGTTTCCGCGTCGACCTGCGCGACGTGCCGCTCGTGACGATCGACGGCGAGGACGCGCGCGACTTCGACGACGCCGTCTACTGCGAGCCGGTCAAGGTCGGCCGCGGCGACGGCTTCCGGCTGATCGTCGCGATCGCCGACGTGTCGCACTACGTCCAGCCGGGTACCGGGCTCGACGCCGACGCGCTCGAGCGCAGCACATCGGTCTACTTCCCGCGCCGCGTGATCCCGATGCTGCCGGAGAAGCTGTCGAACGGTCTCTGTTCGCTGAATCCGCAGGTCGATCGCTGCGTGCTCGCATGCGACATGGTGATCACCGCGCGCGGCGAGATCAAGGCCTACCAGTTCTACCCGGCCGTGATCCATTCGGCGGCGCGCCTCACGTACACCGAAGTCGCGGCCGTGCTGTCGAACACGAAGGGGCCGGAGGCCGCGCGTCGCGCGGACCTGCTGCCGCACCTGCAGGACCTGTACGGCGTCTACAAGTCGCTGTTCGCCGCCCGTCAGAAGCGCGGCGCGATCGACTTCGACACGACCGAGACCTACATCGTTTGCAACTCGCAGGGCAAGATCGAGCAGATCGTGCCGCGCCAGCGTAACGACGCGCACAAGCTGATCGAGGAATGCATGCTGGCCGCGAACGTCTGCGCGGCCGATTTCCTGAAGCGCAACAAGCATCCGGGCCTGTACCGCGTGCACGCGGGGCCGACGCCGGAGAAGCTCGAGAACCTGCGGGCGTTCCTGCGCGGCATGGGCCTGTCGCTCGGCGGCGGCGACAAGCCGCACGCGAGCGACTACGCGGCGCTGATGGCGCAGATCCGCGACCGCCCGGACGCGCAGATGCTGCAGCCGATGCTGCTGCGCTCGATGCAGCAGGCCGTCTACAGCCCGGACAACATCGGCCACTTCGGCCTGGCGTACGAGGCATACGCGCACTTCACGAGCCCGATCCGTCGCTATCCGGACCTGCTCACGCACCGCGCGATCTACGCGATCCTGTCGGGCAAGAAGTACACGCCGAAGGCGCCGGAAGGCTTCGAGTTGAACACCGCGTTGTCGCCGCGCGCCCGCGCGATGCAGCAGGCCGACGACGAAGCGCGCGGCCGCTCGCGCTCGAACACCGCGATCTGGGAAGAGCTCGGCCTGCACTGCTCGGCGAACGAGCGCCGTGCGGACGAAGCGTCGCGCGACGTCGAGGCGTGGCTCAAGTGCTACTTCATGCGCGACAAGCTCGGCGAGGAGTACGGCGGGATGGTGAACGGCGTGACGTCGTTCGGCATCTTCGTGCAGCTCGACACGCTGTTCATCGAAGGCCTCGTGCACGTGACGGAACTCGGCTCGGACTATTTCCAGTACGACGAGATCAAGAACGAGCTGCGCGGCGAACGCACGGGCATCCGCTATCGTCTGTCGGATCGCGTGCGCGTGCAGGTGAGCCGCGTCGATCTCGATGCGCGCAAGATCGATTTCCGCCTCGTGCGCGATACGCCGGTGAAGGCGCCGCGTCCGTCGCCCGCGCCGGCTGCCGGCGTCGATCGCAACGGCAACGGCAATGGCCCGCGCGTGCGCGCGCTGCCGCCGGTCGAGGAAACCGTGCCGCGTCGCAAGAAGGCCGCGAGCGCGCCGAGCGTCGCGGTGCAGGAGGCGCGCGCCGCGCGTGGCGCCGCGAAGAAGAAGGGCGGTGGTGGCGCGCCGGCGAAGCCGACCGCGAAGAAGACCCGCGCCCGCAAGAAGTATTGAGCGTTCGGGGCGGCGTACGCGCACGCCCTGCAGTATCGAGAGACGCCGCGTCACCGGTCATCGGCCGGCCACGCGGCGCTTTCCTTTTCCATGGATCGCGGCTGCGCACGTCGCGCGACCGCACGTTTGATCGAAGGTTGTTCCAGTCATGTCACGTCTGAAGGTTCTTTACGGTTTTCATGCGGTGACCGCACGTTTGCGGCACGATGCATCGACGGTTGCGGAGGTGCTGTACGACCAGACGCGCCGCGACCGCCGCATGCAGGAGTTCCTGCACGCCGCGAAGGAAGCGGGCGTGCGGCTGATCGCAGCCGACGAAACGCGCCTGTGGGGCCTCGCGCACACCGAGCGTCACCAGGGCGTCGTCGCGCGTGTCGAGGACATGCCGCTTGCGCAGAACCTGTCCGAGCTGCTCGACGGCATCAACGGGCCCGCGCTGCTGCTCGTGCTCGACGGCGTCACCGATCCGCACAACCTCGGCGCATGCCTGCGGGTGGCCGATTCGGCCGGCGCGCACGCGGTGATCGCGCCGCGCGACCGGGCGGTCGGGCTGAACGCGACCGCCGCCAAGGTGGCGAGCGGTGCGGCCGATACGGTGCCGTACATCACGGTGACGAACCTCGCCCGCGCACTGCGCGAGCTGAAGGAAGCCGGCGTGTGGATCATCGGCACGTCGGACGAGGCGCCGGCGACGCTCTACGAAACGAAGCTCGACGGCCCGGTCGCGCTCGTGATGGGCGCGGAAGGCGAAGGGATGCGCCGGCTCACGCGCGACACCTGCGACGAAGTGATGAGCATCCCGATGGCCGGCAGCGTCGAAAGCCTGAACGTGTCGGTCGCGAGCGGCGTGTGCCTGTACGAAGCCGTGCGCCAGCGGCGCGTGAAGGGCTGACCCCGGGGCCGACCCGACCCGTCCCGCGCGCGATGCGCGGGCGTCGAATGACCCGAACGACGCGTGCCGCGAAGCAAGGCGGCACGCGGTTCTCCGGAACCCGCGACCGATGACCCTGTTCCGCGTTGGCGTCTCCTGCACCGTGCTCGGCCTGCTGGCGGCCTGCACGTCGCCGTCGCTCGTCGAACGCGGCACCTACTACGCCGATACGAGCCTGCATGCGCGCGGCGCGGATTCGCGGATCCGCTTTCTCGTGATGCATTACACCGAAAGCGACGAGACGAAATCGCTGCGCACGCTGACCGGCGATTCGGTCAGCGTGCATTACGTCGTCCCGCCGCAGCCGCGCACCGAGCGCGGCATGCCCGTCGTCTACCAGCTCGTTCCGGAGGCGCAGCGTGCGTGGCACGCGGGCATCAGCGAGTGGCAGGGCACGACCGAGCTGAACGCGGTGTCGATCGGCATCGAGAACGTGAACCGCGGCCCGCTCGATCCGCAGCATCGCACCTGGCAGCCGTATTCGCCCGAACAGGTCGACGCGCTGACCCGCCTGGCGAAGGACATCGTCGCGCGCTACGGGATTGCGCCGACGCGCGTGGTCGGGCACAGCGACATCGCGCCGCAACGCAAGATCGATCCCGGCCCGCTGTTCCCATGGCATGCGCTCGCGCAAGCCGGCGTGGGCGCATGGCCGGACGACGCGACCGTCGCCGCGCGGCTCGGCGGCCGCGACCCGCATGCGCCGGTCGACGTGCGCGACCTGCAGCTCAAGCTCGCGCGCTACGGCTACGACGTGCCGACCGACGGCGTGCTCGACGCGCGCACGCGGCGCGTGTTCGCGGCGTTCCAGATGCATTTCCGGCCGTCCGATTACGCGGGCAATCCGGATGCCGAAAGCGACGCGATCGCGCAGGCGCTGCTCGACAAGTACTTCCCCGGCACGCAAGCGGCGGACCACGCGCCGGCGGCCAATACGCGCTGAATACGCGACGCCCCGCACGCCGAAAAACGCGGGGGCGTCCGCCGACTCCGGTAAACTGGCGGTTTTCCGCAATCCCGCAGCATTACCACGCCATGACTCAAGACGAACTCAAACGCCTCGTCGGCCAGGCCGCCGCCGATTACGTGATCCAGAACGTGCCGGAAGGCGCCGTGATCGGCGTCGGCACCGGCTCGACCGCCAACTGCTTCATCGACGCACTCGCCGCCGTCAAGTCGCGCTATCGCGGCGCCGTGTCGAGCTCGGTCGCCACGACCGAACGCCTGAAATCGCACGGCATCAAGGTGTTCGACCTGAACGAGATCGACGCGCTGCAGGTGTACGTCGACGGCGCCGACGAGATCGACGCCGGCGGCGCGATGATTAAGGGCGGCGGCGGCGCGCTCACGCGCGAGAAGATCGTCGCGTCGGTGGCCGATACGTTCGTCTGCATCGCGGACGGCAGCAAGCGCGTGCCGGTGCTCGGCGCGTTCCCGCTGCCGATCGAGGTCGTGCCGATGGCGCGTACGGCGATCGGCCGGCGCGTGACCGCGCTCGGCGGCGTGCCCGTGCTGCGCGTGACGAAGGACGGCGCACCGTACATTACCGACAACGGCAACGAGATCATCGACGTGAAGGGCTTGCAGATTGCCGATCCGCGCGGTTTCGAAGCGCAGGTGAACGCATGGCCGGGCGTCGTGACGGTCGGCCTGTTCGCCGAGCGCGGCGCGAATCTGTGCTTGCTCGGCACGGAAAACGGCGTTGAAACGATCGTTTATCCGGCTGCTTGAATCTGAATGAGAAGCAGTCCGTAATGGCGCGGTAGCGCCGTCATGGATTGAATGTTTAAATCTTGTGTAAACCGGGGTCCGGCAGGCGCGGCGCGCTTCCCGGGCCTTTTTTTTAGCCGTATAAATCTACCCCGTTCAAAAGAGGGATAACCCTGTCAGGTGTTTACCAGATAGCGAAATATCCTCGAACTCATCAACTTATAGATCATAAGAACAGAGTAGTAACCAGGGCCGGCGGAACTGCGGAGCAGGTGTTCGCAAATCGACGCACGGGGAGGTGTCATGGAGCAGGGCAAAGACCGGTCACTGGTCGCCAAAGTGATGGATGGGCTTGTCTCGGGTATCGTCGAAGACAAGTATGGCGGCATCTTGCCGCCGCAGGACGTGCTGTCGAAAGAGTTCGATGTGAGCCGCACGGTGATGCGGGAAGCGTTGTCGATGTTGCTTGCGCGCGACATGCTCGACGTGCGTCCGAAAGTCGGTACGCGCGTGCGGCCGATGCGCGACTGGCGGATGATCGACGAAGACGTCGTGAGCTGGCGCTTTCGGGCAAAGCCCGATCCGCAGTTCATGCGCGACGTCATCGAATTCCGGATGCTGATCGAACCACGTGCGACCGCGCAGGCGGCGGTGCGTGCGACGGCGGCCGATATCGCCGGCATTCGCGAAGCGTTCGACGCGTTCAAGGTGCTGCAGCCCGGCGACCCCGGCTACGACACGGCGGACGAGTTGCTGCACACGCGGATCGTCCAGGCGAGCGGCAACCAGTTCTTCCAGCAGATGGCGGCGATCGTGCGCGGGGCCGTGCGTCTCGTGAATCCGCGCGTCGTGCAGAAGGAAGGCGCGCACGACATCGCGGTGAAGGCGCATGCGCGCGTCGTCGATGCGATCGAGCGGCGCGACCCGCGCGAAGCCGAAGCGGCCTCGCTCGCGCTGATCGACTTCAGCGCGGACGAGATTTCGCGCGATTTCTCGGTCGACGTGCCGGTGCGTGCCTGACGCGGCGCGTGTCGTTGCTCATCCTGGTGCCGCCGGGCCGTTTATCATGACGTCCGGCCGGCAGCGTGCCGGCTACCGTCATACGACCGACACGGAAGATCAGGATGAACGACAACGACCATCGCCCGGTGCGCTTCGGCATCGTCGGTGCAGGCAGCATTGCGCGCCGCTTCGCGCAAAGCCTCGCGCACGTGCCGGGCGCCATGCTCGCCGGTGCCTGGGCCCGCCGCGCCGACGCAACGGCCGCCTTCTGCGAGACATACGGCGGCACGCCTGCCGCGAGCCTCGACGCGCTCCTCGCGAGCGATCTCGACGCCGTCTACATCGCGACGCTCCATGACAGTCACGCGCAGTACACGCTGGCCGCATTGGCCGCCGGCAAGGCCGTGCTGTGCGAGAAACCCGCGGCGCTGAACGCCGCGCAACTCGACACGGTGCTGCACGCGGCGCGCGATGCCGGGCTGCTCTTCATGGAGGCGATGAAGCCGCCGTTCTTCCCGCTGTACCGTCAGCTACGTGCGCATCTGCGCGACGATCCGATCGGCGAGATCCGGCTCGTGCGGGCGGGCTGCGCATCGTCGTCGGTGCCGGAGGATCATTCCGTCTATCGCCTCGATCGTGCGGGCGGCGCATTGCTCGATATCGGCATCTACGAGGCGTTCCTGGCCGTCGACTGGCTCGGCGCGGCGCGCGACGTGCAGACGCTCGGCCGCGTCGGCGCGACCGGCGTCGACCTGTTCGCGAGCCTGAACAGCGTGCATGCGAACGGCGGGATCGCGCAGCTCTTTTGCGGGCTCGACGTGATGGGGCGCGGCGACGCGCTGCTCGCGGCGGCGGGCGGTCACGTGACGATTCACGAGAAGTGGTGGAACCCCGCGCGTGCGACGATCCGCTACGCGGACGGGCGCACCGTCGAACTCGATGCGCCGGTCGAAGGCGGCGGGCTGAACTACGAAACCGCGCATTTCTGCGACCTGCTGCGCGCGGGCGAAACCGAAAGTCCGATCATGACGCACGATCATTCGCGGCAGATGATCGCGATGACCGATGCGGCGCGCGCCATGCTCGGCGTGCGCTATTCGGGCGAATAGGCGGGACGGAGAGGCCGGGCCCGCGAGCGCGGCCCGGCGCGACTGCGTGGTTCAGTGCCGCGACGGCAGCGACAGGCGCTTTTCGTACCAGCGCTGCACCCATTCGAGGATCTGGCACAGGATCCAGTACACGGCCGCGGCGGCGAGATAGAGCGGCAGTGGCTGATAGGTCGCCGCGATCACTTCCTGCGCGCTGCGCAGCAGTTCGGTCACGGTGATCACGGACACGAGCGACGTGTCCTTGATCAGGCTGATCAGGCTGTTGGACAGGCTCGGCACCGCGATGCGCAGCGCCTGCGGGCCGATCACGTAGCGCAGCGTCTGCCCCCACGACAGCCCGAGGCTGTACGCGGCGAGCCACTGGCCGCGCGCGATCCCGTTGATCGCGCCGCGCATGCTTTCCGACATGTACGCGGCGACGTTCGCGGACAGTGCGATGACGCCGGCCGGCGTCGGGTCGAGCGAGATGCCGAGGCTCGGCAGCCCGTAATAGATGACGAAGATCTGCACGAGCAGCGGCGTGCCGCGCATCAGGCTCACATACGCGCGAGCGAGCCACGCGAGCGCGTTGACCCAGATGCGTTCGAAGCCGTCGAGCGCCTCGCTTTGCCGGATGCCCATCATCGCGAGCACGACCGCGCCAAGCAGGCCGAACACCATCGACAGCACGGCGAACTTGACGGTCAGTACGGCACCCTGGGCGAGCACCGGCAGCGATTGGACGAGCAGGGACGTTGTCGACATGGAATACGAATCGAATGCGTGCGCGAAAGCGCAATCATAAACCGGACCAATAAAACAAAGGGCGGCATCGTTGCGGATGCCACCCTTTCCGGCCCGCCGTCAGGCGGGAAATGCAGGCGTGCTTACTTGATCGGTTTCGTCACGTCGATGCCGAACCACTTGTCCGAGATCTTCGTGAACGTGCCGTCGGCCTCGAGTTGCGCCATCGCGTCGTCGATCGCCTTCTGGAACTTCGGGTTGCCCTTCTTGAACGGGATGCCCGACGGGTTCGCCGAGCCGACGTTCGCGCCCGGGCGCAGCGGCAGCTGGGAATTCTTCGTCAGGTACGCGAGCATCAGGCGGTCGTTGAGCGCGGCGTCGAGGCGGCCGGCCGCGAGATCGCGCAGGTACTCGGGCGCGCCCGGGTACGTCTTCACGTCGATGCCCGGCACGGATTTCGCCATGTCCATGTAGTTCGTGCCGAGCGCGACGCCGAGCTTCTTGCCCTTCAGGTCTTCCAGCGACTTGAACTGACGCGTGTCGTCCTTGCGCTGGATCAGCTGCGCGGACGAGTACGTGTACGCCGGCGAGAAGTCGAGCGTTTCCTTGCGCTTGTCGGTGATGCCGACCTGGTTGGCGATCACGTCGAACTTGCCGGCCTGCAGGCCGGCGATGATGCCGCTCCATTCGGTCGTCACGAATTCGGCCTTCACGCCGAGCTTCGCCGCGACGGCCTTCGCGATGTCGACGTCGAAGCCGACGAGTTCGCCTTGCGGGCTCTTCGAGTTGAACGGCGGGAACGTGCCTTCGAGGCCGACCCGCAGCGTGCCGCGTTGTTTGACCTGGTCGAGGAGGTCGGCCGCGTGCGCGGTCGCCGCAGCGAACGACGTGCCGATCACGCCGGCCACCAGCAGCTTCTTCAGCAGCGAAAATTTCATCGTGTGTTCCTTGCCCTGTCGGGGTCAATGGTTTTGGTCATGCGTCGATGATAGCAAAAATGCTATCGATGACTAAATATAGTTTGCTTATGGCTATATTACGCGGTGCGTTCGCGGGCGATCGCCTTCACGCATTCCGACACGAGTGCCGGACCGCGATAGATGAAGCCGGTATAGAGCTGGACGAGCGCCGCGCCGGCCGCCAGCTTCGCGCGGGCGTCCTCGCCGGAGAAAATGCCGCCGACGCCGATGATCGGCACGTCGTTGCCGACTTCCGCGTGCAGCTTGCGGATCACTTCGTTCGACGCGTCGAACACCGGGCGGCCCGACAGGCCGCCGGCTTCGTCCGCATGCGGCAGGCCCTGGACGGCCGCGCGCGACAGCGTCGTATTGGTCGCGATGACCGCTTCGATCTTGTGGCGCAGCAGCGTGTCGCCGATTTCCTTGACCTGCTCGTCGTCGAGATCGGGCGCGATCTTCAGCGCGAGCGGCACGAGCTTGCCGTGCAGATCGGCGAGGCGCTGCTGCTTGTCCTTCAACGCGGCGAGCAGCGCGTCGAGCTCGCCCGCGCCCTGCAGCTGGCGCAGGTTCTTCGTGTTCGGCGACGAGATGTTGATCGTCACGTAGCTCGCGAACGGGTACACGCGCTCGAGGCAGTACAGGTAATCCTCGGCGGCGCGCTCGATCGGCGTGTCGGCGTTCTTGCCGATGTTCAGGCCGAGGATGCCGCGATAGCGGGCGGCCTGGACGTTCTTCACGAACTGGTCGACGCCGTGGTTGTTGAAGCCCATCCGGTTGATCAGCGCCTCGGCCTGCGGCAGCCGGAACATCCGCGGGCGCGGATTGCCGGGCTGCGGGCGCGGCGTGACGGTGCCGACCTCGATGAAGCCGAAGCCGAGCGCCGCGAGGCCGTCGATGGCTGCGCCATCCTTGTCGAGGCCGGCCGCGAGGCCGACCGGATTGCGGAACGTGAGCCCCATCACGGTGCGCGGCGCGTCGGGCACGCGGGCCGACAGCGCGCAGGCGAGGCCCGTGCGGCCGGCCGCGCCGAGCGCGCGCAGCGTAAGGTGGTGAGCGTCTTCCGCATCCATTTTGAACAGGGATGCGCGGGCCAGCGGGTAGAGGGAACTGAACACGGGAATTGGGCGGACGGCCGGAATGAATGACAACCCGCTATTTTACCGGGAGTTGCGCGGCACGGGCGCGCTTCGCTTCGTAGCCGCCGCGGCGTGCATCAGCCCGAGCCGGAATGCCCACCCGGCAACGGCGCGCGCGCCAGCGCCGCGTCGACGGGCGGCAGGTCGACACGCTCCGGATCGAGCGTCTTCCAGCGGCCGTCGATCAGCCCTTCGAGCGGATGGAAGTTCGCCTTGTAGGCCATCTTCGGGCTCTCGCGGATCCAGTAGCCGAGGTACACGTAGGGCAGCCCGAGGCTCTTCGCCTGTTCGATCTGCCACAGGATGTTGTAGGTGCCGTAGCTCGTGTGCCGGTCGTCGGGCTCGAAGAACGTATAGACCGACGACAGCCCGTCGCCGAGGATGTCGATCATGCTGACCATCCGGAGCTTGCCGGGTTCGCCGCCCGGTGCGTCGAGGTCGCGGAATTCGACGAGGCGCGAGTTGATCCGGCTTTGCAGCAGGAACTGTTCGTACTGGTCGCGGCTGTCGCGGTCCATGCCGCCGCCCGCGTGGCGCGCGGACTGGTAGCGCATGTAGAGCGCGTAGTGCTCTTCGTCGTAGTGCAGCGGCGAGACCGTCGCCACCAGCGCGCGGTGCCGCTTCCACATCCTGCGCTGCGTGCGCGTCGGCGCGAACTCGCCGACCGGCACGCGCACCGGCACGCATGCGCGGCAGCCGTCGCAGTACGGGCGGTACGTGAAGACGCCCGAACGGCGGAAGCCGGCCTTCACGAGCTCGGTGTAGATGTCGGAATTGATCAGGTGGCTCGGCGTCGCGACTTGCGAGCGCGCGATGCGGCCGTCCAGATAGCTGCACGGATAGGGCGCCGTTGCATAGAATTGCAGCGCCGAAAGCGGTGAAAGCGGCAGCTCAGTCGGGTGAGTCATGGGCAGCTCTCGATGCAGGGAAGGAGTGCCGCGCTAGCGCTCGGTCCCGGAGGGCGCCGCCGTTTCGGCGGGGCTCGTCAGCGCGGCGAGCACGCGCTTGTCGAACTGCCACGGAATCGGCGGTTCGGCTACCGCGCTGCGCACGTGAGCGACAAAGGCCTTGCGTGCGATCTCGCGGCCGCCGAGCGACGCTAGATGCGACGTATTCTGCTGGCAGTCTATCATCTCCAGCCCCTGCTCGCGAAGGTGCGCGACGAGCGTGGCCAGCGCGATTTTCGACGCATCGGTCACGTCCGCATACATCGACTCGCCGAAGAACATCCGGCCGAACGACACGCCGTACAGGCCGCCGACGCGGCGCCCGTCGTGCCACGTCTCGATGCTGTGCGCGTTGCCGGAGCGGTAGAGCGACGTATAGGCGTCGATGATCTCGGCGGTGATCCAGGTGCCGCGCTGCCCGCGGCGCGGCGCTTGCGCGCAGGCGCGCATCACGCCGGGAAAGTCGTGATCGACGCGCACTTCCCAGCCCGGCTCGCGCAGCACGCGCTTCAGCGTCTTGCGCAGCGACGGCGATACCTTGAATTCGGCCGGCACGAGGATCATGCGCGGGTCGGGGCTCCACCACAGCACCGGCTGGCCGTCCGAGTACCACGGGAAGATGCCGCGCAGGTAGGCGTCGATGAGCCGCGACGGCAGCAGGTCGGCGCTCGCGGCGAGCAGCCCGGGCGCGCCGGTCGCGGGACCGAGCGCGCGTTCGATGGACGGAAACGGATCGTCCGGGCCGAGCCAGGGAACCATGGGAGCGGGGCTCAGCCGTTGCGCAGCGAGCGGAAGATATCGCCGGTGTGCACGCCGTAGTCGCCGGCGGCGCGATCGGCGAAGAAGAAGCGCAGCGTCTGGCTGACGGTCGGGAACGCGATCTCGTCCCACGGGATGTCGGCTTCGTCGAACAGTTTCACTTCGAGGCTTTCCTCGCCGGCTTCGAAGGCCGGGTCGGTGAGCCGTGCGAGGTAGAACAGGTGGACCTGGTGCACGTGCGGCACGTTGAGCAGCGTGAACAGGTTCTGCACCTCGACGCGCGCGCCGGCTTCCTCGAGCGTTTCGCGCGCGGCGGCTTCCGCCGTCGTTTCGCCCATTTCCATGAAGCCCGCCGGCAGCGTCCAGAATCCGTAGCGCGGTTCGATCGCGCGGCGGCACAGCAGGATCTGGTCGCCCCAGACCGGCACCGTGCCGACGACGTTGCGCGGATTCTGATAATGGATCGTGCCGCAGTGATCGCAGACGAAGCGCTCGCGGTTGTCGCCCGGAGGAATGCGCGCGAGGACTTCGTGACCGCAGACGGAGCAGAATTTCATGTCGAGTGGAAGGGACGAGGTGATGCGAGTGTATCACCGGGCCGCGGCATTCTCGAACGCCTGCGCGTGGAGCGGCACGTCGTGCGAAATGGCGAGTGCGCGAGCGGCGCGCCCGGACGCACGAAAACAAAAAGCCCGGCGCGAGGCCGGGCTTTTTGCGAAATTCTGGACGGTTGGTTGCGGGGGTAGGATTTGAACCTACGACCTTCGGGTTATGAGCCCGACGAGCTGCCAGACTGCTCCACCCCGCGTCCGTCGAAGAAATGAATTATATGGGGTTGCCCGGAGGTGCGCAAGTGTTTTCTGACAATCCCGTGGCGGGCGCTTGTGGGGCCGGTACGTGGGGGCACGTGCGCTAGAATCGAGCGGTTTGTGTCGTCATTCCGGCAGCGGCCCTGCGCGATCGCATCGGCGCCGTTGCGACTCTCATTACTGCATCGACGGATTCATGGACATCGCTCACGATCTGCAATCGATCGGCGCGCAGGAACAGGCGCTCGTGTTTCCCCATTTCGACCCGGCCCGCGCGTGGGCGCTCGGCAACCGGATGCATGCGCTCGCGACGTCGCGCGGCCATGCGATCGCGATCGACATCGCCACGTTCGGCCAGCCGCTGTTCTATGCGGCGCTCGCCGGTGCGACCCCCGACAACGCCGACTGGGTGCGCCGCAAGCGCAACGTCGTCGCGCATTTCCGTCGCAGTTCGTACGCGATCGGCCTGCGCATGCAGCAGGCCGGCGCGACGCTCGCGGACAAGCACGGGCTGCCGGTCGCCGAGTATGCGTCGCACGGCGGTTCGTTTCCGCTGACCGTCGCCGGCGCCGGCGTGATCGGCTCGATCACCGCGTCCGGGCTGCCGCAGCGCGCGGACCACGAGTTCGTCGTCGAGGCGCTGTGCGCGGAGCTCGGTCACGACTACGCGGTACTGGCCCTCGCAAGGAGCTGAGCGATGCAACTGCCCGGTTACGCATGGCTCGCGATCGCGATCGTCGCGGAAGTGATCGGCACGTCCGCGCTGCGCGCGGCGGACGGCTTCACGCGCTTCTGGCCGTCGGTGCTCGTCGTCGCGGGTTACGGCGTTGCGTTCTACTGCTTGTCGCTCACGTTGCGCACGATGCCGGTCGGCATCATCTATGCAGTCTGGTCGGGCGCCGGCATCGTGCTGATCACACTCGTCGCGATGCTGCTCTATCGCCAGGTGCCGGACGTGCCGGCGGTGATCGGCCTCGGGCTGATCATCGCCGGCGTCGTGGTGCTGAACCTGTTCTCGAAGATGCAGGCGCACTGAGCGTGCGACTGCCGTTTGCCGGACGACTTTCATGACCGATTCCACTTCCGCCGCCGTTTCCGCCGAATCCGCCCAGCCCGACGTGCGCGCGTATGTCGCGAACCGCATCGGCTTTCTCGAACTGAACCGGCCGAAGGCGCTGAACGCGCTGTCGGTCGGCATGATCCGGCTGATGCAGCAGGCGCTCGACGCGTGGCGCGACGACCCCGACGTCGTCGCCGTCGTCGTGCACAGCCCGCATCCGCGCGCGTTCTGCGCGGGCGGCGACGTGCGCTTCTTCCACGACGCGTGGCAGCGCGGCGACCGCGATGCGGTCGATACGTTCTTCATCGAGGAATACACGCTGAACCATGCGATCTTCACGTATCCGAAGCCGTACATCGCGCTGATGCACGGTGTCGTGATGGGCGGCGGCATGGGGATTTCGCAGGCGGCGCGGCATACCGGCGGCCTGCGCGTCGTGACCGACTCGACGAAGATGGCGATGCCCGAAACACGCATCGGCCTGTTCCCGGACGTCGGGATGAGCTGGTTTCTCGCGCGCACGCCCGGCGCGATCGGCCGCTATCTCGCGGTGACCGGCGCGACGCTCGACGCGGCCGGCGCGCTGTACGCACAACTTGCCGACGTCTATCTGCCCGATGCCGCGCTGCCGGCACTGCTCGATACGCTGCGCGGCGCGCGCATCGACAGCGGTGCGCAGGCCGTCGCGTGCGTGGCCGAGGCGGCCGCCGCGCACAAGGTCGTGCCGACGCCCGACACGTCGGCGCTCGCCGATGCGCGCGCCGGAATCGATCGGCATTTCGCGCAGCCGGACATCAACGCGATCCTCGCATCGCTCGACGCCGAGCAGGATTGCGCGGCGGTCGACGGGTGGGTCGAGAAGGCGACCCACGCGATGCGCGAGCAACTGTCGCCGCTGTCGATGGCCGTGTCGCTCGAAGTCGTCGAACGCGCGCGTGGCGCGACGATGGCCGATTGCCTGCGGCGCGATCTCGATCTCACGCGCTCGACGTTTGCGCGCGGCGACGTGATCGAAGGCGTGCGCGCGCTGATCGTCGACAAGGATCACCAGCCGGTGTGGCGTTTCAAGTCGGCCGCCGACGTCGATCGCGCCGACGTGCTTGCGATGTTCGACAGCCCGTGGACGCCCGACACGCATCCGCTGCGCAAGCTGCAGGACTGACGCCGCTCAGCCCGACCGCGCGGCCGATCGACGCGCGACGCAGAAACGAAAAGGCCGCGTGCACATGCACGCGGCCTTTTTGCAGGGATGTCGGCCGGGCCGACCCCGAAGGGTGTGTCGCCCGCGTCGGCGTTACTCGTCGCCCGCGTCGTCCGACATGAACGCGCGCATGAACACGAGCGCGCCGAAGCCCCACACCGCATTCGCCGCGAAGCCGGCCGCGAGTACCGGCATCATGTTGCCCGACGGCCAGATGCCGCGCAGCGGATCGATCGCGAACACGCGGGCGGCCGTCAGCACGATACCGCCGAACACGAGCGCGCCGATCCACGATGCTTCGCGTTCCGGCGACACGCGCAACAACCACGCCATCGGAATCGCGCAGCACGCGCTGATCAGCGCATTCGCGACAAATTCAGGAATGCCGAGCGGCGCGAACGGCTGTGTCGAGAAGCCGGTTGCGGCGATCAGGTCGGCCGTGTGGAGGAGGGCGAGCGTGGCCTCGCGGAAGAACAGTGCGGCCAGGAAGCCGGACAGGAAGGGCAGGATGACTTTCTGCATCGATGAGTGCACCGCAGGCGCGCACGGCCGAAGCCGTATGCGCGGAGTTATTCGGATAGGTGCGCCATTATAGGGCCCGGCCGCGGCGATATTCGCTCCAGCGTCGTGCTAATCACGAAAGCGGAAAACCTAAGCTCAAAAAAATCGTTCCAAAGCCCTGTACCGATCCCTAGACTGATTCCTCAGAAACAGCCGTGCGATCGCGTCCTCGCCCGCTGCACGGCCTGACCGGCGAGCCATCCCGATTCGAATGCACACCATGCATGCGTCGCTCCTCCGCGACGCGAGCAGGGCGACGTTTTTTTCAAATTTCGGCAGTGACAGTCAAGCAGGAGCAGCAGATGAATGTGTTCTGGTTTATTCCCACGCATGGCGACAGCCGCTATCTCGGCACGGCCGAAGGCGCGCGCGCCGCGGACTACGATTATTTCAAGCAGGTCGCCGTGGCGGCGGACACGCTAGGCTACGACGGCGTGCTGCTGCCGACCGGCCGTTCCTGCGAGGATGCGTGGGTCGTCGCATCGAGCCTGATTCCGGCGACGCAGCGCCTGAAGTTCCTGGTCGCGGTGCGCCCCGGCATCGCTTCGCCGGGGCTGGCCGCGCGGATGGCCGCGACGTTCGACCGCCTGTCGGGCGGCCGCCTGCTGATCAACGTCGTCACGGGCGGCGATGCAGCCGAGCTCGAAGGCGACGGCCTCTTTGCCGATCACGACACGCGCTACGAGATCACCGACGATTTCCTGAACATCTGGCGCGGGCTGCTCGCCGCATCGCACGACAACGACGGGTTCGACTACATCGGCAAGCACCTGCAGTCGAAGGGCGGCAAGGCGCTTTATCCGCCCGTGCAGCATCCGCATCCGCCGCTGTGGTTCGGCGGTTCGTCGCCGGCCGCCCACGCGATCGCCGCCGATCACATCGATACCTACCTGACCTGGGGCGAGCCGCCCGAGGCCGTCGCGAAGAAGATCGCCGACATTCGCGCTCGTGCCGACGCGCGCGGCCGCAAGATCAAGTTCGGCATCCGCCTGCACGTGATCGTGCGTGAGACCGAGGACGAGGCATGGCGTGACGCCGAGCGGCTGATCAGCCGGCTCGACGACGACACGATCGCGCGTGCGCAGAAGGCGTTCGCGAACATGGATTCGGAAGGCCAGCGCCGGATGGCCGCGCTGCACGGCGGCAAGCGCGGCGGCCGCGAGGCGCTCGAGGTCTATCCGAACCTGTGGGCCGGCGTGGGGCTCGTGCGCGGCGGCGCCGGCACGGCGCTCGTCGGCAATCCCGAGCAGGTCGCGGAACGCATGCGCGAATACGCGGATCTCGGCATCGAAACGTTCATCCTGTCCGGCTATCCGCACCTCGAGGAGTCGTATCGCTTCGCGGAACTCGTGTTCCCGCTGATCAAGGGCAAGGGCGTCGAGAAGGCGGCCGGTCCGCTGTCGGGGCCGTTCGGCGAGATCGTCGGCAACAACTATCTGCCGAAGACGAGCCAGAGCTGAGCGACGGAGGCCTGCGATGACAACGAAACCGTCGACGACCGGCGTCGCCGTGGCCGCCCGCGCATGGCGCGGCGTCGCGCCGTGGCTCGTGCCGCTCGTGTTGCTGGTGGTGTGGGAGGTCGGTGCGCGCACCGGCTGGCTGTCGACCCGCGTGTTGCCCGAGCCGGTGGCGGTCGTGCGCGCGGCCTGGTCGCTCGTGACGTCGGGCGAAATGTGGGCAAACGTGAAAGTGAGCACGTGGCGTGCGCTGTTCGGCTTCGCGATCGGCGGTGGCGTCGGCCTGGCGCTGGGGCTCGCGACCGGGCTGTCGAAGGCTGCCGAGGTCGCGCTCGACTCGACGATCCAGATGATCCGCAACATCCCGGCGCTCGCAATGATCCCGCTCGTGATCCTGTGGTTCGGCATCGACGAGAAGGCGAAGCTGTTCCTCGTCGCGCTCGGCGTGTTCTTCCCCGTCTACATCAATACGTATCACGGGATCCGCTCGGTCGACGCGAACCTGATCGAGATGGCGAAGAGCTACGGCGTGCGCGGCTTCGCGCTGTACCGCGACGTGATTCTGCCTGGCGCGTTGCCGTCGATCCTCGTCGGCGTGCGCTTCGCGCTCGGGCTGATGTGGGTGATGCTGATCGTCGCGGAAACGATCTCCGCGCAGTCGGGCATCGGCTACATGACGATGAACGCGCGTGAATTCCTGCAAACCGACGTGGTGGTGGTCGGCATCCTGCTGTACGCGGTGCTCGGCAAGCTGGCCGACGTGCTGGCGAAATGGCTCGAGCGCGTGACGCTGCGCTGGCACCCCGCCTATCAATCAGGAGCAAAAGCATGAATGCGACGACTTCGGCGGCCGCCTACGGCCCGCTCGCCGGCGCAGACCTCGAGGCCGAACTGGCGCAGGCCCGCGTCGCGGACGGCGACGCGCGCGACGTGGCGATCCTCGAACGTGACGGCAGCGCATCGGTCGTGCCGCTTGCGCGGCGGCGCGCGGGCGGCAGCCCTGCACCCGACGACGCGGTCACGCTGTCGGGCGTCAGCAAGCGCTTCGGCGCCCGCACGGTGCTCGACGACGTCGAACTCGGCATCGCGCGCGGCAGCTTCGTCGCGATCGTCGGCCGCAGCGGCTGCGGGAAATCGACGCTGCTGCGTCTCGTCGCGGGACTCGAGCAACCGAGCAGCGGCACGCTGGTGACGCGCGGCGAGGGCGGCGGCGCGCTCGATACGCGGATCATGTACCAGGATGCGCGCCTGCTGCCGTGGAAGACCGTGCTGCAGAACGTGATGCTGGGCCTCGGCCGCGGCGCGCGCGACCAGGCCCGCGCGGTGCTCGACGAAGTCGGGCTGCTGGAGCGCGCGAACGACTGGCCCGCGCAACTGTCGGGCGGGCAGCGGCAGCGCGTCGCCCTCGCTCGCGCGCTCGTGCACCGGCCGCAACTGCTGCTGCTCGACGAGCCGCTCGGCGCGCTGGACGCGCTTACCCGCATCGAAATGCATGCGCTGATCGAGCGCCTGTGGCGCGAGCATCGGTTCACCGCGCTGCTCGTCACGCACGACGTGCAGGAGGCCGTTGCGCTCGGCGACCGCATCCTGTTGATCGAGCAGGGGCGGGTGGCGCTCGACCAGTCGGTGCCGCTCGACCGGCCGCGTGCCCGCGCGTCGGCCGCATTCGCGGCGCTGGAGGACCGCGTGCTGAAACGCGTGCTCGCCGGCGGCCCCGGCGCGGCCGATCACGACGCCGAGCATCAAGCAGACAAGGTTCGACCGGTCGGGCAGATCCGCTGGGCCGTTTAATTCCGGGCGGCCCCGGCCGCCCGTTCTGAGACTTTTTTCTTCGGAGCGATCATCCCGATGAGCATCACTGCAATCAACGTACGTAACCAGTTCAAGGGCAAGGTCAAGGAGATCATTCGCGGGTCCGTGGTCTCCGAAGTCGACGTCGAGACGCCGTTCGGCATCGTCACGTCGGTGATCACCACCCGTTCGGTGGACGAACTCGAACTGAAGGTCGGCGCCGAAGTCGTCGCGCTCGTGAAGTCGACGGAAGTCTCGATCGCACGCCTCTGAGCGCATGTGCCGCGCACCCGTGCGGCGTCGGCGGGCAGCGTGCCTGCCGGCGCCGCATTGGCGTTCGCGCCGCGCGTTTGCCTCGGTATTCGACTTCCTGACGAAGTGCTAGGATGGAACGACACCGATGCCGGAGGCCAACGCATGACCCCCATCCTTTCCCCCGAAGCCATCGAGGCGCTGAAATGGATCGACCAGTTCGGCGACAGCCGGCCGGTTCCTGCCGCGTTCGATGACGTCGTCTATGCGTTGCTGAATGACGGGCTGATCTATCAGGCGACGGCTGACCGGGTCGACCTGACGGCCGATGGCCGGTCGTTTTTGTCCGACGAATACGATTGAGCGCGCGGCGCCGGCCGCGCGGGCGGCTTGGCGCGGCGTCGCCACGGAGCGTGCGATGGAACCGAGAGGCAGCGACCTCGGCGATTTCAGCGAGCCGTACCGCGGCTTCGAGATCGAGGTGAAAACCGAGCAGGTCTGGGACGGCGAGCACGCGCACTATCGCGTGCTGCAGGGCGATGCCGTGCGGATCGACTGGCGGCGGGTCAAGGTCGACGGGATGCTGCTCACCGAACGGCGCGTGATCGAGCGCGTGTTCGACGAGGCGCGCCGGGCGGTCGATGCGGAGCTCGGCGGCGGGTAGCGCGCGTGTCGGGCGGGCATCGCCGGTATTGCGGTAAAATATCGGGTTGTTTCCGTGCCGTCTGGCCTGTACCCGAATTCCATGTCCGTTCCGTCCTCGCTTCCTCCCCGCCGTGTATCCGTCGCGCCGATGCTCGACTGGACCGACCGCCATTGCCGGTCGTTTCACCGCACGCTGACGCGCAATACGTGGCTGTATACGGAGATGATCACGACGGGCGCGCTGCTGTTCGGCGATGCCCAGCGGCATCTTGCGTTCACGCCGAGCGAATCGCCGATCGCGCTGCAACTGGGCGGCAGCGAGCGGGACGATCTCGCGCGCGCCGCAAAGCTCGGCGAGCAGTGGGGCTACGACGAAATCAACCTGAACTGCGGGTGCCCGTCCGAGCGCGTGCAGCGCGGTGCGTTCGGTGCATGCCTGATGAACGAGCCGCAACTCGTGGCCGACTGCGTGAAGGCGATGCGCGATGCGGTGGCGGTGCCGGTGACGGTCAAGCACCGGATCGGGGTCGATGCGGTCGAGGACTACGCGTTCGTGCGCGACTTCGTCGGCACGGTGGCCGAGGCCGGTTGCGAAACGTTCGTCGTGCATGCGCGCAACGCGATCCTGAAGGGACTGTCGCCGAAGGAGAATCGCGAGATCCCGCCGCTCAAGTACGACTATGCGTATCGGTTGAAGCGCGATTTTCCGTCGCTGGAGATCGTGATCAACGGTGGTATCACGACGCTCGATGAAGTCGCGCAGCATCTCGAGCACGTCGACGGCGTGATGCTCGGCCGCGAGGCGTATCACAACCCGTACGTGCTGGCGGAAGTCGATGCGCGCTTCTACGGATCCACCGCAGCGGTACCGACGCGCGAAGAGGCTGAAGCGCAACTGATCGCGTATTGCGCGGCCGAGCTGAAGCGTGGCACCTACCTCGGTGCGATCGTGCGACACGCGCTCGGGCTGTATCGCGGCATGCCGGGCGCGCGTGGCTGGCGTCGCGTGCTGTCCGACAACAAGAAGCTGGCGCGCGGCGATCTGGCCGTGTTCGACGAGGCGCGCGCGCATCTGAACGAAGCCGAAGAAATTTTTGAAAAAAAGGCTTTGCAAGATTCAAAAGTGTTCGTATAATCTTGTTCTTCGCTGCTGAAACAAAACAGCGAAACGAAGCAAGCAGTATCAGTGGTGGCTGTAGCTCAGTTGGTAGAGTCCAGGATTGTGATTCCTGTCGTCGTGGGTTCGAGTCCCATCAGCCACCCCAACAAATTCAAGCAAAAAGCCCGGTTCGTTGAGCCGGGCTTTTTGCTTTCTGGCGTTCGGATACAGCCAATGTGTGTCTTGGTCACGGCGTCTTTAACGAAGTAGCATCCCGTATTCAACGAATCGACCACGATGCCATTTCGGCCTCGTTCTCCAAAAGAACGATTGCGTAAAGCGCGCTTGCGCGGCAGCAACATCAGGCGCATGTGAGGGGCACCGTATGCACAAAAGAATCGAATGCCATCGCGATGTATTCGACGGTTACGAAATCATCGTCGAGTCCGTGCAGCCGGCACCCGGCAGCACGTGGATGGCGAACGTGCGGGTCCGCAAAGACGGAATCGAATCGCCCCGGCGATATGACTTCGATACCGAATATGAGACCTCGGACGAGGCGACGCGGGCAGGTATCGAAATCGGGCGCGCGATCGTGCAATCGTTGCGCAACGCGCAACGGGGTATCGACTGACGGCACCGCTTGTCCGGCATCGCCGACGTGGATGACGGCGAGGGCGACGCCCCGGGCCTGCTTCGTATCGTGTTCCCGTGTCGTTGCGCCAACAACGTTCACGCCACTTTGCCTGCGACGCTAGCTTTCCCCTCTAAGGTTCCCGCGCGCCGTGCCGTTATCTTTCCTGGACAGCCCTCGTGCCTCGAATGCTGATCCGTTTTCTTGCCTGCTCGCGCCACACGCGAGCAGGCTTTTTTCGTTTACGGCCACTCATAACCAGCTGATTGGCGGAATAGGACAGGGGCTCGGCGCAAACCGACAAAGCGCAACAGTCTTACATGCGTGTAATGTGTGACCTTCCTCGTGCCCTCATGCTTTGCAGGGCCGTTCGATCCCGATGACCGATGACGGTGTCGGGATTTTTTTTGCCCGCAGTGCCGGTGCCCCGACAACGAACCCGGCGAAAGGCATTTCACAAAGCACGGTATATTTTGCGACGACGCATGCCGATCAAGCGAACAGCAGAAGGAGTTGCTACCGATGCCGGACACACGGACCACACTGCGCGCCGCGACGCCGCACGACGCGAATCACATCGCTCGCCTGCATACGCTGAGCTGGCAAATCGCCTATAGCCACATCCTTCCGGCCAGCTATCTGTCCGACGAGGTACCGACGGAGCACGCGGTCCGATGGCGCAAGTATCTCGACCGCAACGAGAACGAGTGGGGCCTCGTGCTGATTGCCGAGGCGAACGGCGAGCCCGTCGGCTTCGTCAGTGCCGAGCGCCCCGTCGATCCGGCGCGTGGCGTGTTGCTCGATTGCCTGCACGTCCATCCTGCGCATCACGGCGGCGGCACGGGCAAGCGCATGATCGAAGCCGTTCGCGCGTGGGCCCGGTCGATCGGCGTGGACAAGGTCCATCTGCAGGTGCTGGACGGCAACGTGCGTGCGATCGGATTCTACGAGCACAACGGCTGGCAATGGATCGATGTCGAAACGAGTCGCATCGGCCAGACGGAAGTCACCGACCGGATTTACGCGATCCAGGCGTGAGGCTTGTCGGCGTCGACGCGAGCGGCCGCGCGCGAGTGCAAGCGCGCTTGGCCACGATGCATTCACATCGGGCGACAGCCTGGCGTCATTCGCCGCAATACCGCACAAGCAAATCGGCTTCGGTCTCGTGGATTTCGACGGGCAAGGTGGTCGCACCGGCATACGCGAGATAGCGCGCACGATGCTGGCCGTTACGGAACGATGCGACGCCGACTTTCGACAGGCCGGGAAGGCCGAGCAACGTTCGTGTTCTCGTCTCGCGAAACGTGATGAATGGCATGTCCGGAATCCGGTCCCGGTCCGGATCGAGAAATTCGCGAATGCCCGCGGCTTTTCCGGGCGCCCAGTACTGAACCGATGGCAGCACATAGTCCGTGGTGTCGCGGTCGGCGCAGGCCAGCAGCTTCTTCAGGTCGATCGTCACGACCCGATGCCGCGAGTCGTCGGACGCGAATACCCGCTTGAGGTGCGTATAGGCATAGGGCGCGTGCCCGGGAAGCTGGACGATCCAGACATCTACGCCGCTTTGTCGTGCGTGAGCGAGCGTCATTATTTCCTCTGGTGGCGCAAGCGGTCTTTGTGATCCGAGTTTAGCAGCGCGATTGCGGCTGCGGAGCAGGTCGATACCGGAAACAGGAAAACGGAGCGCTTGACGACTCAACCGGCACGGCAAAAAAGCATCTGGGCGGCCATACGTGGATGGTCCATATCGACAGGTCGCGAGAATATCGCGATACTGCCAGCGAAAATGATGCGCTGCGCGAAATTCACGCAAGCTTCACATTGTGTCGCAAAGCACGTGACGCGCCGGGCATCATCGAAATCGAGAGGGCAGATTGAGCGGAGAAGCCATGTCGTCGAAACTCGAGATCGAATATCTCGATTACCGTTTCACCGCAACGCTCGACATCACGGAGTCCGGCCGTGTCGCCGTCGTCGACCGGCAACTCGAATCCGAGGAGCGAAACAAGACGCTCGGGTGGATCGTGTTCGATCGGTTCCTGGCGCGAAATGATTTCACGGATGAGGAAGACGCGCGCGCCAATATCGTCGAGTGGCTGGAGCGGCTTGCCGATCCCGGGCCCGTCGCATCGACCGGAATTGCGAAGGCGAGCGCGGTGGCAACCGGCGTGGTGACCGCAGATGTGTCGACAGCCGCAATGGTCGGCGACGCCGCCATTGAAATCGTCAGCAATCTCGACTGGATCGATATGGTTGCCGACTGGTTTTCCACTGGTTCGCTGTAGCGAAGAAATCGCGTTTTCGTGACGCAGATCATTGTAGGCGCGAAATTCCGCACGAAAAAAGTGAGGCGAAAATCATCGCGCATAAAAAAATAGAATAATCCTGCTTTGACAATACCCGAGACTTACCGGAAACTGCGCCCCGGGCTGAAAATTCCACTTGAATTAAAACAAAATAAAACACCGAAATGAAAAAACGAACGCTGTCGACGCCGGCGCAATGACGACTGTTGCCGGCCTGACAGGTTGTACTCCGATGCGGTACGACAGCGGCAGCTGCGAAGAAGCTGTCGGCTGGTTCCTCGTCGGCGAAGCCGGCAAGCCGCGCGCGGCGCTTGAATCGTGACGATATTCGCCGGTACGCGCGCATGCCGGTCGCCATCACATTGTTACTAAAGGGTGAGTTGCCGCACAGACCGTCGCACGGCCCGCGATCACAATTTGACCGGTTGACCGTTCTTCCCCGGCCCGGTCAACCATTTCCCCGCTCGCTCGCGCAGGAGCGGGGGCTTTTTGCCCCCCGACGCCGGAAGGTTGCGTCGGCGGAACCGGACAGGCGTCCGGCGGGCGGCGCAACGGCACTCGTTCGCACCCCGACATCCGTTCGCCTGATCCGTACGCATCGCTTTCCTCGTGCCTGAGCGAACCCTCAGGCCCATCGCCGGTTTTTGCCGGCGATGCCTTGATCCCGGCGGCGCGCAACCACGCTGCCGGGATGTTTTTTGCGTCAGATGGCGTGTGACGTCACATTACGTCACATCACGCGCCGCGGGCATGGCGCTCCGCTCAGCCCGCCTGTTCGACGCTGGTTTCCCATCCGTCGTAGTCCCCGCCGAGTGCGCGCACCTCGCGATTGAGCGCGATCGTGTGGCGCGTGATGTCGGCGAGCGTCATCGTGCCTTCGTGCGAAAACCGTACCGCCGACTTGCCGTCTTCGGTCGGCGCGACCGATTCGACCGGATAGCCTTTCGCTTCGGCCCAGTCCGCGAACTGATGCGCGTCGCTCGGGTCGGGGAAATACGCCCAGTGCATCACGCGCCGGCTCACGTCGGGCACGTCGCCTTGCTGCCGCAGCGCATCCAGCGTGCGCATGTCGCGCATGATCTGCCAGTCGTCGTCGGTCGGGTAGAGCGTCTGCCAGTAGGTCGTCTTGTCGGGATCGTCCTGATGCGCGTACTGAAGCGCATAGGCCGTCTGGTCGGCCAGCGAGTCGACGATCTCCGCGGCGGCCTCTTCGTCGAACGGTACGTAGAACAGAAAATCCCGGTTGCCGTCGACGGTGATGCGGCCGACCTGCACGCCGCCTTTCGCGGTGATCGCGGCGTCGAGCAGATCCTCGATCTTCGCGAGATCGGCGAATTCGTCGCCGGTCGGCAAACCTTCGGGCGACGGATGCGCAAAGGGGACGCGCACGCTGAGCAGCGACGTGCGCGGATCGCCTTCGGCGATTTCCGCGAAGCCGTGGTTGAAGCTGATGAAAGCCTGATGGTCGCCCATTCTGGCAGGGAAGGTTCCCCAGGCGTCGCTCATGTGTTTCTCCCGTACACGATTGTCTGTTGACGGTTGCAAAGCGTCCCAATGTATCATCGAAAATCGCGTCGGCCGGCGCAGCGCACATGATCGCAGGCCGTGCTGGCTGCGCAGGCGGGATCCGGGCCGTTCACAGTCGGCCGGATGCATGCGACGAGCCGCAAAAATTCAAAGGAGAGGCCGATGTCGACGTTTGCGGTGAATGGTGTCCGAATCGATCCGCTCAGCGCGCGCGTGACGCACGTGCGCTGGGCGGCCGTGAACCCGGCCGATCGCTCGTGGGCGTCGACGCCCAGCGAGGCTCCGGTGGCCGACGTGGCGCGCGCGCTCGCGTCCGGTAACGATGTCCGCGCGATCTTCTCGGCAACGGATGCCACCGCAACCGGGCCCAGGCTGAAACGCGTGCTGTATCGCGATGCATCGGAAGGCATCGAACTCGACATCGATGCCACGAGCGAGTCGCGCACGTTGCGCGATCTGCCGCAGATCTGACTGCGGGCCGGTATCCAGAACGCATCATGCGAGCGCGCTCATGACCCTGTCCAGATCCGCCATCGTCCCGCTGGCCGTCGCGCTGTGTCTGGCGCTTGCCGCCTGCCAGACCGCATCCGGGCCTGCGCCCGTGCAACCGTCACCCGAGACCGCGTCGGCGACCGTTCCTGCATCGTCTCCGCCGGCCGCGCCGATTCGCGGCATCGGCGTCGCGCCTCATCTGGCGGGGCAGAGCCATTGGGCGATGGGCCAATGCACGACCAACGGTACCGTCAAGGTATGCAACTGACCGGCGTCGGTGCCGTGGCGCGACGTCACGGCATTCCGGGTCGTCAGCGTCGCCGGTAATCATTACATCGGCTACCAATTCTCCGCGCATTCGTCGCGCGTGAAGGTGCCGGGCGGGCGTGATGCTGCCGATCGCCGGGTTTGCCGATCTTCCGCTCGATGCGGTGGCCGAGTTGCTGGAGGTGTGCCGCCGTCGATTCGGCCAGCCGGGCGAGCCGGCCGATCGAACGGGCCGATGACGCCTGACGCGGCGTCCTGTGCTCCCGTCCGTCAAGCAAGCAAAAAAATCCTGGGCGCCGTGTCGATTTCCGTCGGCGTCGTCCGTCGTAGCATCGGAGGCGTGCGCATCGCGCGTCCGTCCCGATTTTCGATACGACAACCGACTGAAGGAGCGACACCATGCCCACGTCCGTCAAGCCGATCCCGGAAGGGATGCGCACGCTGACCCCGCATCTGATCTGTGCGGGCGCCACCGCAGCGATCGATTTCTACAAGCGCGCATTCAATGCGACCGAACAGTTTCGCCTCGCGATGCCAGACGGCCGGCTCGCGCATGCGTGCCTCGCGATTGGCGATTCGACGCTGATGCTGGTGGATGAAATGCCCGAGCACGGTGCGCTGGGGCCGAAGGCGCTGAAAGGCACGCCGGTCTGCCTGCATCTGTACGTGCCGGACACCGATGCGGCGATCGCGAAGGCGGTCGCGGCCGGCGCGACGGTGACGATGCCGGCCGCCGACATGTTCTGGGGCGATCGTTACGGGCAGGTCGAGGATCCGTTCGGGCATCGCTGGTCGCTGGCGACGCATCAGCGCGATCTGACACCCGAGCAGATCGCGGACGCGATGGCCAGCGCGCCGCCCTGCGGCAGTTGAACCGACGTCTTGGCACGACCGCGGAGAAGCGGCCGCGCGGCGGTTTGATCCCGTCGCGCCTGCCGACTCGTCCGCGGTTACGCGCCGGCCGCCTTGTCGCGCTGCTTGTGCTCGTACATCCGGCGATCGGCTGATGCGAGCAGGTCCGCGACGGTGAGATGGCGTGCGGGATCGTACGCAACGTGCCCGACGCTGAAGCGGATCGCGTAGCCGCGTGCGTCGGCTGCGTTGCGCTGCGCGAGCGCCTGCGTCACGCGTTCGACGGGCTCGGTGACATCAGCCGGATCGGTGGCGCTCAACAGCACGACGAACTCGTCGCCGCCGAGCCGGGCGATGACGTCGCTGTCGCGCAGCGCGCCCGTCAACGTGTCGGCGAACGCCTTGAGCGCGCGATCGCCTTCGGCGTGGCCGAAGCGGTCGTTGATCGCCTTGAAACCATTCAGGTCGAAGAACAGCAGCACGGCGTGACGGCCGACGCGATCGCACAGGCGCAGCACGTGGCGGGCGAGAATCTCGAAGCCGCGCCGGTTCGTGAGCTGCGTGAGCTCGTCGGTCGTCGCGAAATGCAGCGCGGCGATCTCGCGCTCGGTCATGTGGGCGAGATCGCCGAGGAGGGCGAGTTCGTCGGGTTCGAGCGAGCGGGGCCGCGTATCGATCAGGCACAGCGTGCCGATGGGCGCGCCGTTCGGTGCGGTGAGCGGCCGGCCGGCGTAGAAGCGGATGCCGGGCGCGCCGGTGACGAGCGGGTTGTCGTGGAAGCGATCGTCGTTCAGTGCATCCTGGATCACCATCGTATCGCCCGCGAGCAGCGCGTGCGCGCAGAACGACACGTCGCGCGGCGTCTGCGTGGCGTCGAGGCCCGCACGACTCTTGAACCACTGGCGATTCTCGTCGACGAGACTGACGAGGGCGATCGGGACATCGAACAGTCGTCGCGCGAGGCGCGTCAGACGATCGAAGCGCTCTTCGGGCGGGGTATCGAGGATCGAGAGCGAATGAAGCGTATCGAGCCGGGTCGCCTCGTCGGCCGGTTTCGGTGCGATTTGCATGGGCCTTGTCTCTTGTCCCGGCCGTCGGGCCGGTCATGGGTCGTCCGTCGAACAGTATCGCGCATTCCGCGATGCATCGCCACGCTGCAAACCGTGGCGGTGGCGATCGGGTTCGTGAGGCGCAGGGAAGATGCGGCAAGAAGCGGGTGTCATCGGCCCGTGTTGCGTCGCGATGCGCGATCGGACCGGCGATACCTCAAGCTTGCGCGTCGCGCTGCCGTAAACAGGACGAGTCCAATCGTTCGTCATCTCCCATCGCACACCATGGTTCGAATCCTGTACGCGGGCTATCTCGCGTTTGCACTGTATCTCCTTTACCCGTTGGTGCAGAACACGCTGACGTTCAGTACCGATTGCGTGCGCAGTGCGCTGCCGATGGGCGACCATGGTCTCGCGGCGAATTCGGCAAGCAGTGCGGACGGGCACGCGAATCGCTGTGTGCCGGGCGCGCACGTCGGCATCGCGACCAGGCGGGGTGCCTGACATCCTTCGAACGCGGCGGTGTCGCGCGGGACGGGCGTTTCGCGAGGCGGCAGGCTGGCCATTGGGCCGAATTGAACATCGCGCCGCGCTCGGCGATCATCCGCAATACGGTAGCGTGCATGCGAGCGGTCGAGCGTCGGGCGAACGTGCGTGTCGTGCGTCAGTAGCTGGAGCGGTACGGCGTGCCCTGGTCGAAGCGGCTTTGCCAGTGCGTGAGGTAGCGCGATGCGAGTTGCGGATTGTTCCAGACCACGACGACGTTCTCGGAATTGCGGCTGGCCGCCGACGCGCTGTAGTTGAACGACCCCGTTTCGACGTGCTCGGCGTCGATCACGAGGTACTTGTCGTGATGGATCGCATAGGCGTCGATCGTGCGCGTCGGGATGCCCGCGTTGACGAGCAGGTTCAGTGCCTGCTTGCTGCTCTTCGCGCGATTGCCCTTGTCGTCGACCACCACCGCGACGTTGACGCCGCGGCGCTTGGCGGCAAGCAGCGCGCGCGTGACGGGCGGCGACGTGAACGAGTAGGCGGCGACCCGGATCGAGCTGCGCGCCGCCCCGATCGCTTTCAGCACGAGCGCCTCGGCGCCGCCGTCGGGCGAGAAGGCCGATTCGACGACCTGGGTCGCGGGGGCTTCGTGAGTGGGGGCCGGCAGCCATCGCGACACGAGATCGATCGCTTGCTGGAGCAGCGATTCGCTTTGCGTCTTGCCGAAGGCGGCGAAGGGTGTGGCGAGCAGGGAAGCGGCGAGACAGGCGGCAGCGAGGCGATTGCGCGACAACATCTTGGACAGCGAATAATTTCGAGACAGCGGGCCGAGAGTGTAACGCACGCGTGGCGGCCCGGTCACGTGCGGATGCGAAGCGACGGTCCGCGCGATGATCGGCAGGGGTGGAGAGGGTGATGCGAAGTTGCGTTGTGCAGTCCGTGCGTGCGCGCGGGGCGATCAATTAACGGATACGGAACAGGGCTGGCGATGGCGTGCGATTGCGCTTGCCGTTGCCGCTCACTCGCGTGCGAGCAACGCGCGCCCGCTCGGTCGGGCCCGGACGCCTTGCGGCCTGTGGCCCAAGTGTATGTCCGGCGGACGCATCAATTAGACAGGCATCCGCGCACGCAGCGGATCGTCAATCCTCGGCTGCAGGCGCCTCAGCCCCGTCGGACGCGATCCATCCGGGCCCGGGCTCGGGTTGCACGTCACGCGCGTCGAGCGGTTCGCCGCAGGCCGAGCATACGGTCACCGCGTGCATCAGCTGGCCGCAGGTCCGGTGACGCAGTTGCACCGGCGGCCCCTGGCCGTCGTCCTTCCAGCGATCGCCCCACGCCATCAGCGCGAGCAGGGCCGGGTAGAGGTCGAGGCCCTTGTCCGTCAGCCGGTATTCGAAGCGCGGCGGGCGTTCCTGATACGCGCGCTTGACGAGCACGCCTTCGTCGACGAGCCGCGCGAGCCGTTCGGCCAGCACGTGGCGCGTCAGGCCGAGTTGCGCCTGAAACGCGTCGAAGCGGCGGCAGCCGAGGAATGCGTTGCGGAGGATCAGCATGGTCCAGCGGTCGCCGAGCACGGCGAGCGTGCGCGCGACCGAACAGTTCAGCGTGCCGATGTCATCCCATTTCATCGTCGAGTCTCTTGCCTCATGCGGCGGTCTTGCGGCGGTTCAGCGAAATAGCGGGTTCGATTATAGAACCCGCGTTCGGTGGCAACGGGCGCAGTCGCGTTGACAACCGCCGGCATCGTTGACAATAATGAGTTCCAATTTGGAACTTACTCGCGCGGCGACGCGCTTTCAACCCGGAGACAACCCGATGAATCCGCTTTCCCTGTCTGGCCTCGATCTGCTGCGTGCCGCCGTGTCGGGCGACGCGCCCCTTGCGTCGATTTCGGAGACGATTCCGATGCGTCCGCTCGACGTCGAGCTCGGTTACGTGAAGTTTTCGGCGCGGGCGGACGGCCGGCACCTGAACCCGCTGGGCGGCGTGCACGGCGGGTTCGCCGCGACGGTGCTCGATTCGGTCACCGGGTGCGCGGTGCATTCGATGCTCGATGCGGGCGTCGGTTACGGCACCGTCGATCTGCATGTGAAGATGCTGCGGCCCGTGCCGCGCGACGTCGACCTGATCGCGGAAGGGCGCGTGATTCACCTGTCGCGTTCGCTGGGCGTCGCGGAGGGCACGCTGAAGACGCCGGACGACAAGATCGTCGCGCATGCATCGGCGACCTGCTTCATCCAGCGGCCGCAGTGACGGAAGGCGGCGACGCGGCCGTCCAGGCGGGCGCGCGAGGCGCATGGGGCAGCACCGAAGGCCGCTTGTAAGCGTGTGCGGGGCCCATCTGAAGCACGCGCTTCAATGTGATAGCGTTCCTGCTTTCCACCGACGCGACAGGAACAGCATGGAATACCGCACACTCGGCGATTCGGGCCTCGAGGTCAGCCTGATCGGTCTCGGCACGATGACGTGGGGCGAGCAGAATTCGGAGCGCGACGCGCACGAGCAGATCGACTACGCGCTCGGGCAGGGCGTGACGCTGATCGACGCCGCGGAGATGTATCCGGTGCCGCCGAAGCCCGACACGCAGGGCCGCACCGAGCAATACATCGGCACCTGGATCGCGCAGCATCGCGCGCAGCGCGACCGTATCGTGCTCGCGACGAAGATCGCCGGGCCGGCGCGGCAGCCGCACAATCCGCGCCATATTCGCGGCGAGGGCAACCAGTTCGACCGCAAGAACCTGACCGAAGCGCTCGACGGCAGCCTCAAGCGCCTGCAGACCGACTACGTCGATCTCTACCAGCTGCATTGGCCCGATCGCAGCACGACCACGTTCGGCCGTCCCGCGTATCCGTGGGTCGACGACGCGTACACGGTGCCGATCGAGGAAACGCTCGGCGTGCTCGCGGAATTCGTGAAGGCCGGCAAGGTGCGCGCGATCGGCGTGTCGAACGAAACGCCGTGGGGTGTCGCGCAGTTCCTGCGCGCGGCCGAGCGGCTCGGGCTGCCGCGCATCGCGAGCATCCAGAATCCGTACAGCCTGCTGAACCGCACGTTCGAGAACGGGCTGTCGGAATTCACGCATCGCGACGGCGTCGGCCTGCTCGCGTATTCGCCGCTCGCGTTCGGCTGGCTGTCCGGCAAGTACGAGAACGGCGCGCGTCCGGCCGGCGCGCGCATCACGCTGTTCGAGCGTTTCCAGCGCTACAGCAAGCCGCAGGCCGTCGAGGCGACGTCGCGTTACGTCGCGCTCGCGCAGCGTCACGGGTTGTCGCCCGCGCAACTGGCGCTCGCGTTCGTCAACAGCCGTCCGTTCGTGCGCAGCAACCTGGTCGGCGCGACGTCGCTCGAGCAGTTGAAGGAAAACATCGGCAGCATCGACGTGACGCTGTCCGACGAGATCCTCGCCGAGATCGACGCATTGCACGAACGGCAGCCGAACCCGGCGCCGTAAACGGCGCGCGGCCCGCGCGGCAGCGATGCCGCGGCGGGCCGCGTCGGCGGCGCACCGCTGCGCCGTCGTTTTCCGCGTCAGCGCATCTTCAGCCGGGTGCGCGCGACGAACAGCGCGGCGAGGCTCAGCAGCGCGCACCCCATCAGATAGAGCGCCGGCGACAGCCGGTTGCCGGTCGTGCTGATCAGCCAGGTGATGACGAACGGCGCGAAGCCGCCGAACAGCGTGACGCCGGTGTTGTAGCTGACCGCGAGGCCGGTGGCACGCGTCTGCGCCGGGAACAGTTCGGCCATCAGCGCCGGCAGCGCGCCGCAGTACATCGCCTTCAGCGCGCCGATCCAGACGAGTGCGGCGAGCATCGTCGCGAACGACGCGTGGCGCGTGAGCCACGCGAACGTCGGCCATACGGTGACGAGCATCAGCACGGCCGCGACCGCCATCATGCGGATCCGCCCGGTGCGGTCGGACAGATGGCCGACGACCGGCGTGACGAGCGTGAGCACGAAGCCGGTCGCGAGCGTCGCCGCGAAGCCGGTCGACGCAGGCAGTCCGAGCTGCTTGATCGCGTAGGTCGGCATGTACAGGATCATGTAGTTGATCGCGGTCGAGATCACCAGCGCGCCGACCGACAGCAGCAGCCGCAGCTTCTGGTCCACGAACAGTTCGCGCACCGGCGCTTCGGAGCGCGCCTGCGTCTTGAACTCGACGCCTTCGTCGACGTAGCGGCGGATGTACAGCCCGACCGGGCCGATCGCGAGGCCGAACAGGAACGGCACGCGCCAGCCCCAGCTTTCGAGTTGCGCGGAGGTCAGCGTGGCCGTCAGCAGCGCGCCGAAGCCCGACGCGAGCAGCGTCGCGAGGCCCTGGCTCGCGAACTGCCAGCTCGACATGAAGCCGCGCCGCTGCGGCGCGTGCTCGACGAGAAACGCGGTCGAACTCGCGAATTCGCCGCCGGCGGAAAAGCCCTGCATCAGCCGCGACAGCATGATCCCGAGCGGCGCGAGAATGCCGATCGATGCATAGGTCGGCATCAGCGCGATCAGCAGCGTGCCGGCCATCATCATCGCGATCGACAGCAGCAGCGACGCCTTGCGGCCCGCGCGGTCCGCGTACGCGCCGAGCACGAAGCCGCCGATCGGCCGGATCAGATAGGACAGCCCGAACGTGCCGAGCGTCAGCATCAGCGACGTCGCTTCGCTCGTGGCGGGGAAGAACAGCTTGGCGATCGTCACCGCGAAGAAGCCGTAGACGATCAGGTCGAACCATTCGAGTGCGTTGCCGATCGACGCCGCGAAGATGATGCGCCGGATCTTCGCGGCGCTGGGGCGCGCGGCGTCCTGCGAGGTCAGGGTGGTCGTATTCATCGTGTGTGCAGGTCCCGTGAAAGGGGCGAAGCGCGTTACAGGGCGGCGCCGGCCGCGGCGGATGCCGCGCGGCGAACGGGCGGCGCGTCGTCGCCGAGATCCCAGAAGAGGCCGGCCATCATCTGCAGCCCCTCGCTGACGACGCTCGCGAGCAGATGCTCGTCGGGCGCGTGCTGCGAGCACGCCGGGTACGAGTGCGGCACCCACAGCGTCGGCAGCCCGAGCGTGTCCGCAAACACGTCGTTCGGCAGCGTGCCGCCCAGATTCGGCAGGATCGCGGGCTTCTTGCCGGTCGTGCGCGCGAGCGACGCGACGGCCCAGCGCACCCACGGATCGTCCGGCGGCACGCGTGTCGCCGGTGCGCCGCGTTCGACGTCGATCTCGACGTCGGCGAAGCCGTGCGCATCGAGGTGCGCACGCAAGTGCGCATGCAGCGCCTTCCAGTCGGTGCCGACGACGAAGCGCAACTGGCAGTGCGCATACGCGGCGGGCGGGATCGCGTTGACGGGATGCTCCGGATTGCCGGCCTTGAACGCGAGGATCTCGAAGGTGTTCCAGCCGAACACGCGTTCGGCCGCGGACAGGCCGGGCTCGCCCCAATCGGCGTCGAGCGCCGGGTCGCCGGGGCCGCCGCCGACCGCAAGATCGGCGAGCGCGTCGCGTACCGGGGCCGGGATCGGCGGCGGGCGCAGCCCGGCGACGCGAATCGCGCCGCGCGCGTCGACGAGGCTCGCGAGCGCATGCGCGAGCACGATCGCCGGGTTGCGCAGCAGTCCGCCCCAGTTGCCGGAGTGATGCGCACCGTCGCGGGCGCGCAGGCTCAGCGTGAAATTGACCGAGCCGCGCGAGCCGAGGAATACCGTCGGGCGCGCGGCGGCGATGCGCGGGCCGTCGGAGGCGATCAGCACGTCGGCCGCGAGCGCGTCGCGCTCCTGGCGGCACAGCGCGTCGAGGCCCGGCGACCCGGTTTCCTCGCCCATCTCGATCAGCAGCTTCGCGTTGAAGCCGAGCCGGCCGCCGCGCGCGTCGAGCACGCTCGCCAGCGCGGCCAGGTTGATCGTGTGCTGGCCCTTGTTGTCGGCGCTGCCGCGGCCGTACCAGCGGTCGCCGTCGGCCGTGAGCGTCCACGGCGACAGCGGCGCGCGCCACTGCGCGTCGTAGCCGCGCACGACATCGCCGTGGCCGTAGATCAGCACGGTCGGCAGCGCGTCGTCTTCGTGGCGCGACGCGAGCAGGAACGGGCCGCCGCCGTCGACGGGGTTGTCGACGATCCGCGACGTGAAACCGAGGCGGGCGGCCTCGGGCGCGATCTCGTCGGTCAGATAGGCGCGCAGCGCGGCGTCGCTGCCGCTTTCCTGGCTTTCGGTGCGCAGGCCGACGCGGCGGCTCAGGGTTGCGAAGAACGCACCGGATTCGAACTGGTTCAGCGCGTGCTGGATGGCGGCGGTACGGCTCAAAGCGTGTCTCCCGTGTGGTTCCGCTGCGCGCGGGCCGTGCACGCAACGTGAAGTGCGATCGATTCTAGAAAGCCCGTTTTTTTGTCACAATGATCGAATTTCGAACCTTTCTTTGCCGAAAAGGCAAAGCAGCGCGGCCGGATGCGGCGCGGAGACAGAACGATGGCGGCTTTCCTGCATGGGCTGGCGTTGCGGTATTTCGTCGAGGTGGCGCGTACCGGCTCGATCAGCGACGCGTCCGTGCGGCTGCACGTGGCCGTGTCGGCGATCAGCCGCCAGATCGCGAAGCTGGAGAGCGAGCTCGGCGCGCCGCTGTTCGAGCGGCGGCCGCGCGGGATGGCGCTGTCGGAAGCCGGCGAGCGGCTGCTGGCGTTCGCGCAGCGCAGCCTGCTGGAGGCCGAGCACGTGATGAAGGACATCGGCGGGCTCGACGCGCTGCACGGCAGCCTGCTGAAGATCGCATGCTCGGAAGGGTTCGCGATCGACTTCCTGCCCGGCGTGCTCGCGAGCTTCAAGGCGCGCCACCCGGGCGTCGATTTCACCGTGTGGGTCGTGTCGCCGGCGGATGCGACGCGGCGCGTGCGCGACGGCGACGCGGACATCGCGTTGACCTTCAGCCTCGCGCCGGAGAAGGGCGTGCGTGTCGACCACACGGAGCGCGCGCCCGTCTTTGCGCTGGTCCGGCACGATCATCCGCTCGCGGCGCGCGACGCGGTGTCGCTCGCCGATGTCGCGCGCCACGCGCACGTGCTGCCCGAGGCCGGCACGACGGTGCGCCAGCTGATCGACATCGCGTGCGCGCTCGACGGGCTGCTGCTCGAGCCCGAACTGACGAGCAACAATACCGCGGCGATGTACGGCTACGCACGGCGCACCGGCGCGGTGATGTTCACGGGGCTGCTGTCGGTGCGCGATCGCTCCGATGCGGACGGCTTCGTCGTCGTGCCCGTGACGAACCCGCAACTGCGCGAACGCAGCATCCAGGTACAGACGATGGCGGGGCGCGATCTGCCCGCGTCGGTGCGTGCATTTCGCGACCACCTGATCGACGCGATGCAGGCCGCCTCGCCGCCGCGGACTACCGCGCGCGGCCCGGGACGCCGGCCCGTGAGATAATCGTCAATCCGCCCTCCGTGCCCATGCGGCTCCACGAGCCGCATCGCCCCTGTTCGACGCCAAATTGAAGAACCTGATTGTCACCCTCGATCGCGCCGGCGAGTTCGACGAGATCATCGACGTGCGCACGCCGCTCGAGTTCGCCGAGGACCATATTCCCGGCGCGCTGAACGCGCCCGTGCTCAGCAACGAAGAGCGCGTGCTCGTCGGCACGATGTACCGCCAGGTGTCGCCGTACGAGGCGACGCGCGTCGGCGCGGCGATCGTCGCGCGCAACATCGCGCGCCATCTCGACACGACCTTCGCCGACCGGCCGCGCAACTGGCGGCCGCTGATCTACTGCTGGCGCGGCGGCAAGCGCTCGGGTTCGATGACGACCTGGTTCAACCTGATCGGCTGGAAGGCGCGCCAGCTCGACGGCGGCTACAAGGCGTACCGCCAGTCGGTGTGCGCGACCCTCGCGTCGCTGCCGACGCGCTTTCGCTACATCGCGCTGGTCGGCCACACGGGGTGCGGCAAGACGCGCCTGCTGAACGCGCTGCGCGACGTCGGCGCGCAGACGCTCGACCTGGAAGCGCTCGCGTGCCATCGCGGTTCGCTGCTCGGCGCGCTACCGGGCAAGCCGCAGCCGGCGCAGAAAGGGTTCGATTCGGGGCTCGTCGAGACGCTCGGGCGTTTCGACCCTCAATGGCCGGTGTTCGTCGAGTCGGAAAGCCGCCGGATCGGGCTCGTGCAGTTGCCGATCGCGCTGATCGAAGCGTTTCATGCGGGCCCGTGGGTGCAGGTCGAAGCGGCCCACGACGAGCGGATCGCGTTCCTGCTGGACGATTACGCGCACCTGTTCGACGAACCGGACGCGTTCAAGGCGCAGCTTCATCGGCTGATCGGGCTGCACAGCCGCGAAGAGGTGACGCGCTGGAAGGGGCTGATCGATGCCGGCGCGCGGGCCGATTTGTTCACCGAGCTGATCGACAAGCATTACGATCCCGCCTACGCGCGCACTTACCGTGCGACGTACGACAAGCCGAACCGGGCGCTGACGTTCACGTTCCGGCCCAACGCGGCCGACGTGCGCGATCAGGCGCGCATGCTGCTGGCCGAACTCGCGCGCGCCGGGTTGCCGGCATCGGCCGCGCTTGCTGGCGGCGCGACATCCGAAACCGACAAAAACCAATCGACGTTCACCACACGATGACGACCACACGCACCCAACCCAGTCCCGCCCTCGGCTGGATGACCTTCCTGCTGATCGCGGTCGCGGGGCTCTTCTATGTGAAATGGTTCCCGTACTACAACAAGGCGTTCGTTGCCGCCGAGCATCATTCGATCGGCCAGTCGATCCTGATGGGTACGTCGGCGGCCGCCCCCGAGCCGTCGCTGAAGGCGGCGCTCGACTACGCGTGGGCATACGGCAAGGCGATCTGGCAGGCGATGGTGCTCGGCCTGCTGCTCGGCTCGGCCGTGCAGGCGCTGCTGCCCGCGCACTGGGTGGCGCGCGTGCTCGGCCGCACCGGGTTCGGCAGCGTCGCCGCGGGTGGGCTGCTGTCGCTGCCGGGGATGATGTGCACGTGCTGCGCGGCGCCGGTCGTCGCGGGGCTGCGGGCGCGTCATGCATCGCCGGGCGGCGCGGTCGCGTTCTGGCTCGGCAACACGGTGCTGAACCCGGCCGCGCTGGTGTTCATGGGCTTCGTGCTCGGCTGGCACTGGAGCGCGCTGCGCCTCGTGCTCGGCATCGCGATGGTATTCGGGATCGGCTACCTGCTGAACCGCATCGCGCGTCCTGAAGACCGCAATATCGACGATGCCCAGCTCGCCGCGCTGGCGGCCGAACAGGCCGCGGCCGGCAATCCGTTCGTCCGCTGGATGAAACTGCTCGCGCGCATGGCCGTGCGGCTCGTGCCCGAATACATCGTGCTCGTGCTGCTGCTCGGCGCCGCGCGCGCGTGGCTGTTTCCGCATATCGGCCCGGACATCGGCAATCATCTCGGCTGGATCGTCGCATTCGCGGTCGCGGGCATGCTGTTCGTGATCCCGACGGCCGGCGAGGTGCCGATCATCCAGGCGATGCTGTCGCTCGGCATGGGCGTCGGTCCGGCCGCCGCGCTGCTGATGACGCTGCCGCCGATCAGCGTGCCGTCGCTCGCGATGCTCGCGCGTTCGTTCAAGCCGACCATGCTGGCGATCGTCGCGACGCTCGTCGTCGTGTTCGGGATCGCGAGCGGCTTGCTCGCGATCGCGTTCGGGTTCTGACGCACGCAAACGGCGCGCCAGTCGCGCGCCGTCGTCGTATTCATCCGGCGCCGCGGCTTCACGCGTGCGGCGCCCTTTACAAGAAGCAAACAGGAAAACGCATGACCCAACCGAAGATTCATCCTCGACTCGAAAAGGCGCTGACGCGCGGCGATCTCGCGATCCGCCAGGCCAATTCCGCGCGGGCGACTGCCGTGCTGCAAGCGCTCGGCACGATGGTCATCGAGGCCTCCGCAACGATCGGTGTCGAGGCCAGCATCGACATTCCGCAAGGCGATCGCATCTACGATCCGGTCAACGGCCTGTGGCCGCAGAAGATGCTGGTGTCGTTCGACGGTCCGGTGGACGAAGCCGACAAGGAAGAACTGCGCACCGTGTATCTGGTGGCCGACGATCCGGGTACGCAGTTCCGCGTCGAATGGCATCGCGCGGACGGCAAGCTCGGCCGCCAGGAAGGCGGCCCGCTCGCGACCGTCGCGTTCCTGACCGACGTCGAAATTCCGTGGAGCGACGACGACGAGTAACGTCGTCGCATGAAGCCGGCGCCCGGTGCGCCGGCCGTCAGCGCATCATCCGCCGCCGGAACAGCCATGCGGACAGCAGGAATCCGCCGACCGCGTAGCCGGCGAGCACCGCGACGTGCAGCGCGATGTCGGTCGCCCGCCGGCCGAGCATCGCGGGCCGGATCAGCTCGACCGCATTCGCGAGCGGTAGCGCCCGCGCCGCGTGCTGCGCGATCGGCGGCAACTGCGTGATCGGGAAAAACACGCCGGACAGCAGCAGCATCGGCGTCAGCGCGAGCGTCTGATAGAACATGAAGAAATCGTAGGACGGCGCGAGCGCCGTGACGATCATCGCGATGCTGGCGAACGCGAGGCCGGCCAGCGCGATCACGGGCAGCACCGCGAGCATCGACGGAAACTGCGCGTAGCCGAGCCCGCCCGCGACCAGCATGATCGCGCCCCCTGACAGCATCGCCTTGCTGGCCGCCCACACGATCTCGCCGAGCACGATGTCGCCGAGCGCGAGCGGCGTGTGCATGATCGCTTCCCACGTGCGCTGCACGTGCATCCGCGAGAAACCCGAATACATCGACTCGAAGCTCGCGGACATCATCACGCTCGACCCGACCGTGCCGGCCGCGAGGAACGCGATATACGACACGCCGTCGACATGGCCGAGCATCAGGCCGAGTCCGAAACCCAGCCCGAACAGGTAGATCATCGGATCGGCGAGATTGCCGAACATCGACGCGAGCGCGAGCTTGTGCCACACGAGATAGTTGCGCCGCCAGACGGCGATCCAGTTGCTCGCGTTCGCGGGCATCGCGATCGCGAAGCGCGACTCGCGCGGCGGGGCCGATGGCGTGGTGGCGGAATAGTTGCGGACGTCCATGGTCGATCAGTCCTGCATTTCGCGGCCCGTGAGCCGCAGGAACACATCTTCCAGATTGGCCGGCCGATGCAGATAGCGCAACCCCGCGCGGCCCTTCAGGCGCGCGCTGAGCGGTTCGGGGTCGCTCACATAGCAGAACAGCGTCTCGCCGCTGATCTCCGTGTGCTTCGCGAACGCCGACAACTCGTCGCGCAGCGCGGCCGGATCGGGCCCGTAGATCTCGATCACGTCGCAGCCGATCTCCGATTCGATCAGCGCATGCGGCGCGCCTTCGGCGATCTTGCGGCCTTCCTCGATCACGCACAGCCGATCGCACAGCCGCTCGGCTTCTTCCATGAAGTGCGTGGTGATCAGGATCGTCTTGCCGCGCGCAAGCAGCGAACGCAGCCGCTCCCACATCAGGTGCCGCGCCTGCGGATCGAGGCCCGTCGTCGGCTCGTCGAGCACCAGCACGTCGGGATCGTTGACGAGCGCACGGGCGAGCGTGAGGCGGCGCTTCATGCCGCCCGACAGCTCGCCGACCTTCGCGTCGGCCTTGTTTTCCAGCTTCGCGAATTCGAGCAGCGGCGGCACGAGCGCGCGTGCGGCGTGCGCCGACATCCCGAAATAGCGGCTGAAGACGAGCAGGTTCTCGCGTACGGTGAAGTCGGGGTCGAGATTGTCGAACTGCGGGACGACGCCGACCCGCTGGCGTGCATGTCGCGCCCGCGATGGAACCGGTTCGCCGCACAGCGAAATGGTGCCGGCATCGGGGTGCGCGAGGCCGAGCAGCATCTTCAGCGTGGTCGTCTTGCCGGCGCCGTTCGGCCCGAGCAGGCCATAGCATTCGCCGGCCTTCACGTTGAAGGACAGACCGTTGACGACCAGCTTGTCGCCATAGCGCTTTTCGACGTTGCGGAAATCGATCGGTGCGACGGACATGGGCAGGTTGTCGTTGTAAGCGGGCGCGTTCCGTTGCCCGAGCGTGGCCGGTTTGCGAACGGATCGGACGGATGCGTGTCACATGGGCATGACCGAAGCGCACGACGCCAGCGTACGGTGGCCCGCTGGAGTATGAACGGGCCATTCTAGTGCATCGGCTGCATCGCTTCAGGGCATGCCTGCCCGGTGCGATGCAAGCGCGCACCGATCGTGCACCGCATCATCGCGCACGCGCCGCGCGGGGCGAATCAGCGTTTTCCATCCCTTGCGTCCTGAATTGCGGCGCACCATGATGAATGCGTAGGCTCGTTGTCGCGATAGGGAGGTCTCATGGCTAGCTACAACAAGATTTTGCTGTGTTACGACGGCACGCTCGAAGGGCGCAAGGCACTGCGCTGCGGGGCCAATCTCGCAATGGACCTGAAGGCCGAAACGCATTTGCTGTCGGTCGTCGACATGCGTTCGAGCATTGCGCAAAGTGCAGGTTTGCTGACCGATGTCGCATGCGGCCGCTTCGAGGAAACCGCGCGCGAAATCCTGCAGGAAGGCGTGAACTGGCTGCGTGAGCGCGGCGTACAGGCCGAAGGCCATTTCGCGTTCGGGTATCCGATCGACGAAATCGCGAATCTCGCGTCGGAGCTGAAAGTCGACCTCGTCGTCGTCGGCCACCGGTGCCGCAGCGGATTGTCGAGATGGTGGATGGGGTCGGGCAATACGCAACTGCTCGATCGCGTGAACTGCAGCATCCTGGTGGCGTGTTCGTCGGCGGAAGAGCAGAAGGCCGAAATCGCGCGCGAGCGTGAGGCGGCCACGGCGAACGGCAAATGATCTAAAGACTGGACGACTGCGTGACCGGCGATACGTGCCGGTCACGCACCGCGCTGCATCAGCACGGCAGGCGTCCAGAGCGGCCTGCTACGCATGCAGGTCGATCCCGGACAATTTCCACGAGAACAGCCCGAAGCGGTGAAAGATCGCCGCATAGCGTGTGCCGTCGACACTGCGCTGATACGTCACGACGAATTCATCGATATTTCGGTAGCCCGCGCTGGTTTGCTGCTGGTGCGGCGCTTGCGTGGCTTCGCTCGGGCTGGCCGGTGCGGCCGGTGCGGCCGGTGCGGCAGGTGCGGGCGCCGGCGACGATGCCGCCGAAGCGACCGCGTTGCTGCCCGATACCCCCGCACTTGCCGGCGCCGGATTGGCGGGCGGTGCGGCAGGCGTGGTGCCGGGTGCATTGCCTGCCGGCGGCTGATTCGACCACTCAGGCGGACGTTCGCCCGGATTGCCGCGCGGCGGCAATCCGCTCATCAGCGCGGCGACGCCTTCCGGCGTCGCGTACGCATCGACCAGCGGACCGATCAACGCGGACCCGATCAGCGCGCCGATCACCGCGAACGGGTTGTTCTTCTTCACTGCGTCGATCCGGCGCATCAACTCTTCCGTGACCTGCTGCTTCAGGCTGATGCGCAGCGATGGAAAGTCGACATACTCGCTGATCGCCTGCGCATCGCGCGCATCGATCGCCGATTTCAGGCGACCGAGCGCGACATACGGCGACGCGTACGCATAGCCGAGCGCCGCAATGACGGCGACGATCAGCGCGACGATCAGCAGGGGCTTGAGTCGCCCTGTACGGCGCGGCGATTCGGTCACGTTGCCTCCGGTGCGGGAAGGTTCCGCAATCAGAGACCGCCCGGCGTGGCCGATCGTTCCTCTGCGATGCAGCGATCGATCATTCGGCAGACGGCATCGATCGTGCCGACCATGATCAAGCGCGACCGGCCGTGATAGACGCGCACCGGCGCGCGGCGTGCGGGTTCCGCGTGATTCAGACCGGCGTTCAGCGATACCCGCGCGAACGCGGGCAGCGCTGACGGCAGCAGGGACGCCTGCCGTTCGACTGCGACTTCTTCATGCACAGGCGCCGCCGCGGACAGCGGTGCGCAGGGCGTGCGGCCGCGCAGATGACGCAGGCGACCGAATTGACGGAAAGGCAGCAGGCGGGCAAGGCGTTCCATGATGTTCTCCTGAGCGAGACGGAATGTCAGAGTTCGCCCGAGCGAATCAGCCCGACGGCGATGCCTTCCAGCGCGAAATCCGCGCTGCCGGCCTTGACGAAGATGTTTTCGTAATCCGGGTTCTCCGCGATCAGCTCGAGGCCGCCGGGCCGGCGCATCAGGCGCTTGACCGTGACGTCGTCGCCCAGACGCGCGACGATGATCTGGCCGTCCTTCGCTTCCGTGCGCTTCTGCACGGCGAGGAGGTCGCCGTCGAGAATGCCGGCGTCGCGCATCGACAGGCCGCGCACCTTCAGCAGGTAGTCGGGCTTGCTGGTGAACAGCGCGGGATCGCACGCGTAGTGCTGCGAGATGTGCTCCTGCGCGAGGATCGGGCTACCGGCCGCGACGCGGCCGACGAGCGGCAGCGACAGTTGCATCAGCGCGGCGTGCGGCAGCGTGAACTGGTGCGGGGCGTCGTCGACGCCGAGCAGCCGGATGCCGCGCGACGCACCGGCGGCCAGCTCGATCACGCCCTTGCGCGCCAGCGCGCGCAGGTGCTCCTCGGCCGCGTTCGGCGAGCTGAAGCCCAGTTCGGCCGCGATCTCGGCGCGGGTGGGCGGGAATCCGGAGCGCTCGATCGCGCGACGGATCAAGTCGAACACTTGCTGCTGACGGGCGGTGAGTTTGGTCATGGCTTAACTGTATGGATAGACAGTGAGCTGTATTTTTATACAGTACTTGGTGAATTTCAAGTGTTACTTGAGGTTCGACGCGATCGCGCCGGTTCCGGCGCGATTTCGCGACGCCCGGACGCCGGTTTATCCGCCGCAACCGTCCATCCCGTCTGCGTTAGCACTTTTGAGTATTAAAAAATGAGGAACGATTATTTTTAATCATGTAACCCGTTCGATAGACTGGCCCGACATCGCAATACCGACAACACTGGAGAACCAAGGATGGCGAAGCGCAACACGGGGCTGGTGGGCGGAGTGGGCCGCCTGATCGCAACACTCGCGCTGGGCGCGGCGGCGGCGCTGGGCGTCGTGACGCATGCCCAGGCCGATACGACTTTCCTGAACGTGTCGTACGACCCGACGCGCGAGCTGTATCAAGATTTCAACCAGGCGTTCGGCAAGGAGTGGAAGGCGAAGACGGGCGAAACGGTCAATTTCAAGCAGTCGCACGGCGGGTCGGGCGCGCAGGCGCGCTCGGTGCTCGATGGCCTGCAGGCCGACGTCGTCACGCTGGCGCTCGCCTACGACATCGACGCGCTCGCGAACAAGGGGCTCGTGGCCAAAGATTGGCAGAAGCGCCTGCCCGACAACGCGTCGCCGTACACGTCGACGATCGTGTTCCTGGTGCGCAAGGGTAATCCGAAGGGGATCAAGGACTGGGACGACCTGACCAAGCCGGGCATCTCGATCGTCACGCCGAACCCGAAGACGTCGGGCGGCGCGCGCTGGAACTACCTGGCCGCGTGGGCATACGCGCTGCACAAGCCGGGCGGCAACGAGCAGACGGCGAAGGAATTCGTCACGAAGCTCTACAAGAACGCAGGCGTGCTCGATTCGGGCGCGCGGGGCGCGACGACGAGCTTCGTGCAGCGCGGGATCGGCGACGTGCTGATCGCATGGGAAAACGAGGCGTTCCTGTCGGTCAAGGAATTCGGCACCGACAAGTTCGAGATCGTCGTGCCGTCGGTGAGCATCCTGGCCGAGCCGCCCGTCGCGGTGGTCGACAAGGTGGTCGACAAGAAAGGCACGCGCAAGCTGGCCGAGGCCTACCTGAATTTCCTGTACAGCCCGCAGGGCCAGGAAATCGCCGCGCGCAACTACTACCGGCCGCGTTCGAAGAACGTGTCGGCGGAGCTGACCAAGCAGTTTCCGAAGCTGAAGCTGTACACGGTCGACGACACGTTCGGCGGCTGGACGAATGCGCAGAAGACGCATTTCGCGGACGGCGGCGTGTTCGACTCGATCTACAAGCCGCAGTAACGCCATAACGACAAGCGGCGCGCCACGACAGCGCGCCGCATCCCCGACGGCCCGCCGGCGCGATTCACTGCGCCGGCGTTTGCGTCGGACCCGTGAGCAGCATCGACCCAGCAAGAGCATCCGATGACGACGTACACCTTTCGCAAGCCGAGCGCGCTGCCCGGTTTCGGCGTGACACTCGGCATCACGGTGGCCTATTTGAGCCTCGTGGTGCTGATTCCGCTCGCCGCCACGTTCCTGAAGACCGCGACGCTGTCGTGGGACCAGTTCGTCACCGCCGTCACGTCGCCGCGCGTGCTCGCGTCGTACCGGCTGACGTTCTCGGCCGCGCTCGGCGGCGCGCTGATCAACGCCGTGTTCGGCTTCCTCGTCGCGTGGGTGCTGGTGCGCTACACGTTCCCGTTCAAGCGCCTCGTCGACGCGATCGTCGACCTGCCGTTCGCGCTGCCGACCTCGGTGGCCGGCATCTCGCTCGCGGCCGTCTACGCGACCAACGGCTGGGTCGGCCAGTATCTGGCGCCGCTCGGCATCAAGATCGCGTTCACGCCGGCCGGCGTGCTGGTCGCGCTGACCTTCATCGGGCTGCCGTTCGTCGTGCGCACCGTGCAGCCGGTGCTCGAGGATTTCGAGCGCGAGCAGGAAGAGGCCGCCGCGTGCCTCGGTGCGTCGCGCTGGCTGACGTTCCGCCGCGTCGTGCTGCCGGCCGTGCTGCCGGCGCTGCTCACCGGTTTCGCGCTCGCGTTCGCGCGTGCGCTGGGCGAATACGGCTCGGTGATCTTCATCGCCGGCAACGTGCCGATGAAATCCGAGATCACGTCGCTGCTGATCATCACGAAGCTCGAGCAGTACGACTACGCGGGCGCGACCGCGCTGGCGGTCGTGATGCTGGTCGTGTCGTTCCTGATGCTGCTGCTGATCAACACGCTGCAGTGGTATCTGCAGCGCCGGACGAGCAAGGGCGCGAGCGGCCCGGCGCCCGCCGCTGTCGCCGCCGTCGCAGCAGGAGGCCAGCAATGAGCCAGGAGGCCACCGTCGTGCTGAAAACCCCGTCGCCCGCCGCGCGTGCCGCGAAGCGGCTCGATCCCGTCAGCGAGTCGCGCGTCGTGCGCTGGCTGCTCACGGGCATCGCGCTGGCGTTCCTCGCGTTCTTCCTCGTCGTGCCGCTCGCCGCGGTGTTCGTCGAGGCGCTGCGCAAGGGCGTCGGCTTCTATTTCGAATCGCTGGCCGATCCCGATGCATGGTCGGCGATCAAACTGACGCTGACCGTCGCCGTGATCGCGGTGCCGCTGAACCTCGTGTTCGGCGTGTGCGCATCGTGGGCGATCGCGAAGTTCGAATTCCGCGGCAAGGCGCTGCTGACGACGCTGATCGACCTGCCGTTCTCGGTGTCGCCGGTGATCTCGGGCCTCGTGTACGTGCTGCTGTTCGGCGCGCAGGGCTGGCTCGGGCCGTGGCTGCAGGGGCACGACGTGCAGATCATCTTCGCGGTGCCGGGCATCGTGCTCGCGACGATCTTCGTCACGTTCCCGTTCGTCGCGCGCGAGCTGATTCCGCTGATGCAGGCGCAAGGCACCGACGAGGAAGAGGCCGCGCGCGTGCTCGGCGCGTCGGGCTGGCAGATCTTTCGCCGCGTGACGCTGCCGAACGTGAAGTGGGGCCTGCTGTACGGCGTGATCCTGTGCAATGCGCGCGCGATGGGCGAGTTCGGCGCGGTGTCGGTCGTGTCGGGCCACATCCGCGGCGTGACGGACACGATGCCGCTGCACGTCGAAATCCTGTACAACGAATACAACTTCGCGGCGGCGTTCGCGGTGGCGTCGGTGCTGGCGCTGCTCGCGCTCGTCACGCTCGCGCTGAAGCTGCTCGCCGAGCGTCACCTCGCCGCCGAACTGGCCGACACGCACGACGCCGTTCCCGCACATGCCGGCCCTGTCGCCGCCGTTTCGTCGAAATCGTAAAGAGGCAACCAGAATGGGTATCACCGTCCGTAACCTTCAGAAGCGCTTCGGCGATTTCACGGCGCTCGACAACGTGTCGCTCGACTTTCCGCCCGGCGAACTGGTCGCGCTGCTCGGCCCGTCCGGCTGCGGCAAGACCACGCTGCTGCGCGTGATCGCGGGCCTCGAGCACGCGGACGCCGGCCAGGTCGTGCTGCAGGGGCTCGACGTCGCGTCGGTCGGCGCGCGCGACCGCCAGGTCGGCTTCGTGTTCCAGCATTACGCGCTGTTCCGCCACATGACGGTGTTCGAGAACGTCGCGTTCGGGCTGCGCGTGAAGCCGCGCCGCGAGCGGCCGTCGGAAGCCGCGATTCGCGAGAAGGTGCACGAGCTGCTCAAGCTCGTGCAGCTCGACTGGCTCGCGCAGCGCTATCCGTCCGAGCTGTCGGGCGGGCAGCGCCAGCGTATCGCGCTCGCCCGCGCGCTCGCGGTCGAGCCGAAGGTGCTGCTGCTCGACGAACCGTTCGGCGCGCTCGACGCGAAGGTCCGCAAGGAGCTGCGCGGCTGGCTGCGTCGCCTGCACGACGACCTGCACATCTCGACGATCTTCGTCACGCACGACCAGGAAGAGGCGCTCGAAGTGGCCGATCGCATCGTCGTGCTGAATCGCGGCCACGTCGAGCAGGTCGGCAGCCCGCAGGACGTCTACGATCATCCGCAAAGCGCGTTCGTGTACGAGTTCCTCGGCGCGGCGAACCGGCTGCCGGGCACGGTTGCCGGGCGCGGCTTCGTCGCGGAAGGCGCGGCCGCGCCGATCGAGGTCGACGCCGATTTCGCGGGCCCCGCGCACGCGTACGTGCGGCCGCACGATCTGCAGCTGTGGCCGGCGGGCGAAGGGCACCGCGACGGCATCGCGGTGGACGTGCGGCGCGTGATTCCGCTCGGCGGTTCGGTGCGCGTGGAGCTCGAGGCGCGCGCGGGCGGCGCGCTCGAGGCGGAACTCGACCGCGACGCATGGCGGGCGCTGTCGCTGCAGGTCGGCGACGGTGCGACGGCCGTGCCGCGCGCCGTGCGGGTATTTCCCGCGCGTTGACGAGACAATGCAGGGCAGAGGGCGGGCATCGCTCCGATTCGACAATCAAACAACGACAGCCTAAGAGGCATACCCATGAATTTTCAGCAATTGCGGTTCGTGCGCGAAGCGGTGCGCCAGAACATGAACCTGACGGAAGTCGCGAACGTGCTGTACACGTCGCAGTCGGGCGTGTCGAAGCAGATCAAGGATCTCGAGGACGAGCTGGGCGTCGACATCTTCATCCGGCGCGGCAAGCGGCTGACGGGGCTGACGGAGCCCGGCAAGGCCGTGCACCAGCTGATCGAGCGGATGCTGCTCGACGCCGAGAACCTGCGCCGCGTCGCGCGCCAGTTTGCCGATCAGGACAGCGGCCACCTCGTCGTCGCGACGACGCACACGCAGGCGCGTTACGCACTGCCGAAGGTGATCCGGCAGTTCACCGACGTGTTCCCGAAGGTGCATCTCGCGCTGCGCCAGGGCAGCCCGCAGCAGATCGCGCAGATGATCCTGAACGGCGAGGCCGATCTCGGCATCTCGACCGAGGCGCTCGACCGCTATCCGGACATCGTCACGTTCCCGTGCTATTCGTGGCACCACACGGTCGTCGTGCCGAAGGGCCACCCGCTCGTCGGCCGCGAGAACCTGACGCTCGAGGAGATCGCCGAATACCCGATCATCACGTACGACCAGGACTTCACGGGCCGCTCGCACATCGACCAGGCGTTCACGCAGGCGGGCGCCGTGCCCGACGTGGTGCTGACCGCGATCGATGCGGACGTGATCAAGACCTACGTCGAACTCGGGATGGGGATCGGCGTGGTCGCGGCGATGGCCTACGATCCGCAGCGCGACACGGGGCTCGTCGCGCTCGATACGCAGCACCTGTTCGAGGCGAGCACGACGCGGGTCGGGCTGCGCAAGGGCGCGTTCCTGCGTGCGTACGCGTACCGGCTGATCGAAATGTTCGCCCCGCACCTGAACGAAGCGGAAATCGCCGGGCTGTTGCGCGAAGCCGTTTGACCGGTGCACGTCGCGCGCCGTCCGGGCCGTTGCCGCGGATGGCGCGACTTGCACCCCGCGTGCGGTGCCGCATACGGCGCCGGGCGCGACAGGCGATGGCCGCCATCACGGCTCAAGCACCCGCCGAGCGATACCGCGCCGTGCGTCGCGCCAGGCGACGATCGCCCCATGTTGCCGACCAACAGAAAAACAAGAACGACCTGCAACGCCGGGCCTTGGCGCGGAACGCACGATCGGCAGTCGTCCTCATTCACAAGGCCGCGCGTGCGAATCGCCGCGCGGTTCCGTCACGGTCGACGACATGTCGCGACAGCGAATGCGGCCGAGCTTCGTGCCGACGGTCGACGCGAGCGCGTTGTCCGGAACGATCCACTTCCTCGCTGGCCAGCCGCCTGCGAAGCGCTCCGGCGAGCCGCCGTCGGCATCGCGAGTGTCGTATTTGCGCGTCGTGAAGCGCGCTCGCGCGCTCCGAATAAACCCTTAAATATTGATCAGACAGGTTGCGCGCCGAAGCGAATCGGTACAGCATAGCCTTCACTCCGCCGGCCTCCCGCCGGCGGTGGCGCGTCAACGACAGCACGCGCCAGGCAGTCGGCCGTCTGCCTCGCTTCCATTCCGTGGTACCGACAGCAGCATCGATGGCCATTGCCCGGGTAGTGTGGCGCAAACGTTTGCTCACATTAAAACAACAGTCAAACAACAATCCGGCCCTTCGGGCCAGTCGCCAGGAGATGTGTATGAATGTCCGCTTTCGCCGTCGCTTCCTGACCGCCGCGCTCGCCGCCGTCGCGGTGGCCGCCGCACCGGCCGTCCACGCGCAATCGGCGGGCAAGCCGAAGGTCGCGCTCGTGATGAAGTCGCTCGCCAACGAGTTCTTCCTGACCATGGAAACGGGCGCGAAGGAATACCAGAAACACAACGCGAACCAGTTCGACCTGATCACCAACGGCATCAAGGACGAAACCGACACCGCGAACCAGATCCGCATCGTCGAGCAGATGATCGTCTCGAAGGTCGACGCGATCGTGATCGCACCCGCCGATTCGAAGGCGCTCGTGCCGGTCGTGAAGAAGGCCGTCGACGCGGGCATCATCGTCGTGAACATCGACAACCGGCTCGACCCCGACGTGCTGAAGTCGAAGAACCTGAACGTGCCGTTCGTCGGCCCGGACAACCGCAAGGGCGCGCGCAAGATCGGCGACTACCTCGCGAAGCGGCTGAAGGCGGGCGACCAGGTCGGCATCGTCGAAGGCGTGTCGACGACGACCAACGCGCAGCAGCGCACGGCCGGCTTCCAGGACGCGATGAAGGCGGGCGGGATGAAGGTCGTGTCGGTGCAGTCGGGCGAATGGGAGATCGACAAGGGCAATGCGGTGGCCGCCGCGATGCTCAACGAATACCCGAACCTGAAGGCGCTGCTGTGCGGTAACGACAACATGGCGATCGGCGCCGTGTCGGCCGTGCGCGCGGCCGGCAAGCAGGGCAAGGTGCTCGTGGTCGGCTACGACAACATCAACGCGATCAAGCCGATGCTGAAGGACGGCCGCGTGCTCGCGACCGCCGACCAGTACGCGGCGAAGCAGGCCGTGTTCGGCATCGACACGGCGCTCAAGGCGATCGCCGAGCATCGCAAGCAGGCCGACATGTCCGGCGTGGTCGAGACGCCGGTGGATCTCGTGACGAAGTAACGCCGCCCCGGTGCGGCCGCTGCCCTCAAGAATCCGGCGCGGCGGCCGTTATCCGGTGTGAGCGCGATCACGGCCACTGCATGCACATGCACTTGTGAGCGTCATACCCGCGCGCCCCGTGCGCGCGGCCGCAACCAGGATCGCGATGGAACCGACCTTCCACCCCCCCCGTTCAGCCCATCCCGTGCTGTCCGTATCCGGCATCGGCAAAACCTATGCCGAACCCGTGCTCGCCGACGTCACGCTGACGCTCGACGCGGGCCAGGCGCTCGCGCTGACGGGCGAGAACGGCGCCGGCAAGAGCACGCTGTCGAAGATCATCGGCGGGCTCGTCGACCCGACCACCGGCACGATGCAACTCGGCGGCGAGGCCTATGCGCCGGCGAGCCGCACGCAGGCCGAGGCGCTCGGCGTGCGCATGGTGATGCAGGAGCTGAACCTGCTGCCGACGCTGACCGTCGCCGAAAACCTGTTCCTGAACCGCCTGCCGCGGCGCTTCGGGATCATCGACCGCGCGCGGCTGCGCGACGACGCCCGCGCCGCGATGGCGCAGGTCGGGCTCGACGCGGTCGATCCCGATACGCCGGTCGGCGCGCTCGGCATCGGCCACCAGCAGATGGTCGAGATTGCGCGCAACCTGATCGGCGACTGTCGCGTGCTGATCCTCGACGAGCCGACCGCGATGCTGACCGCGCGCGAAGTCGAGCTGCTGTTCGAGCAGATCGACCGGCTGAAGGCGCGCGGCGTCGCGATCGTCTACATCTCGCACCGGCTCGAAGAGCTCGCGCGCGTGGCCGAGCGCGTCGCGGTGTTGCGCGACGGCCGGCTCGTGCATGCGGGCGACATGGCGGCGACGACGTCCGACGGGCTCGTCACGCTGATGGTCGGGCGCGAGATCGGCGAACACATCGATCTCGGCGAACGTCGTTTCGGCGCGCCGCGGCTCGCCGTATCGGGCCTCACGCGCGGGACGGCCGTGCGCGACGTGTCGCTCGAGGTGCGCGCGGGCGAGATCTTCGGCATCTCGGGGCTGATCGGCGCGGGGCGCACCGAGCTGCTGCGACTGATCTACGGCGCCGATACGCCGGATGCCGGCACGATCGCCGTCGGCCAGCCGCTGAAGCCGGCGCGGATCGCGTCGCCCGTCGACGCGGTGAAGCACGGCATCGCGCTGATCACCGAGGATCGCAAGGGCGAAGGGCTGCTGCTGTCGCAGTCGATCACCGCGAACGTGTCGCTCGGCCAGCTCGACCGGCTCGCGCGTGGCGGCATCGTCGATTCGGGGCGCGAAACGGCGCTGGCCGAGCAGCAGATCGACGCGCTGCGAATCCGCACGCACGGGGCGGCGCAGCCGGTCGGCGAGCTGTCGGGCGGCAACCAGCAGAAGGTCGTGATCGGCCGCTGGCTCGCGCGCGACATGGGCGTGCTGCTGTTCGACGAGCCGACCCGCGGGATCGACGTCGGCGCCAAATTCGAGATCTACACTTTGATGGGCGCGCTCGCGCGCGAAGGCCGCGCGCTCGTGGTCGTATCGAGCGACCTGCGCGAGCTGATGCTGATCTGCGACCGGATCGGCGTGATGTCGGCCGGCCGCATGACCGCCGTGTTCGAGCGCGGCAACTGGACCCAGGATGCGCTGCTGGCCGCGGCGTTCGCCGGCTTCGGCCGCGAGACGCCGGCGGCGGCCATGCAGCATCCGGACGCGGGGCAGGCGCACGGCGCCGCTCCGGGCACTTCGACGACAGGACCACAGCAATGACCCAGCCTCCCGTATCCCCGACCGACGCAGGCGCGCAGCAGGACGTGACGGGGCGCCGCGCGCGCACGCTGTCCGGCACGCGGTTCGGCCTGTCGAACTATCTCGGGCTGGCCGGCGCGCTGGCTGCGATGATCGCGCTGTTCTCGGTGCTGAGCTCGCATTTCCTGACCTACGACACGTTCAGCACGATCGCGAACCAGATTCCCGATCTCGTCGTGATGTCGGTCGGAATGACCTTCGTGCTGATCATCGCCGGGATCGACCTGTCGGTCGGCTCGGTGCTCGCGCTGGCCGCGTCGATGGTCAGCGTCGCCGCGCTGAAATGGCAGTGGGGGCCGCTGCCGGCCGCGTTGATCGGGATCGCGGTCGCGACCGCGACGGGCGCGCTGACCGGCGCGGTCACGGTCGGCTGGCGGATTCCGTCGTTCATCGTGTCGCTCGGCGTGCTGGAGGCCGCGCGCGGCCTCGCGTACCAGCTGACGAATTCGCGCACCGCGTATATCGGCGATGCGTTCGATTTCCTGTCGAACCCGATCGCGCTGGGCATTTCGCCGGCATTCCTGATCGCGGTCGCGGTGATGATCGCGGCCCAGTTCGTGCTCACGCGCACCGTGTTCGGACGCTATCTGGTCGGGATCGGCACGAACGAGGAAGCGGTGCGACTTGCGGGGGTTAACCCGCGGCCGTATAAAATTCTCGTATTCGCACTGATGGGCGCGCTCGCGGGGCTCGCGTCGCTGTTCCAGATTTCGCGGCTCGAGGCGGCCGATCCGAACGCGGGCGCGGGCCTCGAGCTGCAGGTGATCGCCGCCGTCGTGATCGGCGGCACGAGCCTGATGGGCGGGCGCGGCTCGGTGATCAGCACGTTCTTCGGCGTGTTGATCATCTCCGTGCTGGCCGCTGGGCTGGCGCAGATCGGTGCGAACGAGCCGACCAAACGGATCATCACGGGCGCGGTGATCGTGGTGGCGGTCGTGCTCGATACGTATCGCAGCCGGCGCGCACGCGTGCGGTAGAAGACAGACAGAACAGACCAGAGAGAAACGGGAAATGGCGACGATCAAGGATGTGGCGGCCATGGCGGGCGTGTCGTTTACGACCGTCTCGCACGTGGTGAACAATTCGCGGCCGGTGTCCGCGGATGTGCGTGCGAAGGTCGAGGGCGCGATCCGCGAGCTGAATTACGTGCCGTCGGCCGTGGCGCGCTCGCTGAAGGCGCGGGCGACGGCGACGATCGGCCTCGTCGTGCCGAACAGCACGAATCCGTACTTCGCCGAGCTTGCGCGCGGTATCGAGGATCAGTGCGCGGCCAACGGCTATTGCGTGTTCTTCTGCAATTCGGACGACGATCCCGTGAAGCAGCGCAACTACCTGCGCGTGCTGCAGGAAAAGCGCATCGACGGGCTGATCGTCGCGTCGGCGGGCGAGGACGCGGTGCTCGCGCAGACGCTCGCCGACACGCACGCGCCGCTCGTCGTCGTCGACCGCAACATCGAGGGGCTCGCGGCCGATCTCGTGCAGATCGACCACGAACGCGGCGCGTACCTGGCCACGCGCCACCTGCTCGAACTCGGGCACGCGAAGATCGGCTGCATCACCGGGCCGACCGACACCGCCGTCAGCGCGATGCGCGTGCACGGCTTCATCCGCGCGATGGCCGAGCGCGGGGTCGACATCGTGCCGGGCGCGATCGCCGAAAGCGATTTCTCGTGCCTGGGCGGCTATCACGCGGCATCGCGGCTGTTCGAATCGGTGCGGCCGAGCGCGATCTTCGCGGGCAACGACCTGATGGGCGTCGGCGCGCTGCGCGCGGCGGCCGAGCGCGGGATGCGCGTGCCCGACGACTGTTCGATCATCGGGTTCGACGACATCGAATTTTCCCGCTACACGTATCCGGCGCTGTCGACGGTCGGCCAGTCGGTGCGCGCGCTCGGCGAAATGGCCGCGCAGACGCTGATCGAACGGATCGGCGGCGGTTCGACCGCCGTGCCGAGCCGCCGTCGCGTCGTGTCGCCGCGCCTCGTGCTGCGCGAATCGACGGCGGTCTACCGCGAGCCGGCCGCACCGGGCGGTCGCGCATGACGGCGAACGCACCGGGCGCCGGCCGCGTGACGGTGGTCGGCAGCCTCAACATGGATCTCGTCGTGCGGGCGCCGCGGCTGCCGCTGCCGGGCGAAACGCTCGCCGGGCATGCGTTCGCGCAGGCGGCGGGCGGCAAGGGCGGCAACCAGGCCGTCGCCGCGGCCCGGCTGGGCGCGCAGGTCACGATGATCGGCTGCGTCGGCGCGGATGCGCACGGCGCGGCACTGCGCGCGGGCCTGGAGGCCGAGGGAATCGACTGCACGGGGCTCGCGACCAGCGCGTCGGCGTCGACCGGCGTCGCGCTGATCGTCGTCGACGATGCGAGCCAGAACGCGATCGTGATCGTCGCGGGCGGCAACGGCGAGGTCACGACCGACACGATCGCGCGGCACGAAGCCGCGCTGGCGGCGGCCGACGTGCTGATCTGCCAGCTCGAGACGCCGCCGGACGCGGTGTTCGCGGCACTGTCGGCCGGGCGCCGGCTTGGCCGCACGGTGGTGCTCAATCCGGCTCCGGCCGTCGCACCGCTGCCGGAGGGCTGGCTGCCGCTCGTCGACTACCTGATCCCGAACGAGGTCGAGGCGGCCGCGCTGACCGGGCTGCCGGTGCGCGATCCGGCGGAGGCCGAGGCCGCCGCGCGGGCGCTGCAAGCCGGCGGCGCGCGCAACGTGCTGGTCACACTCGGCGCGCGCGGCGTGCTCGCGCTGACGGCCGACGGCGCCGCGCGGCATTATCCGGCGCCGGTCGTGCAGGCCGTCGACACGACGGCGGCCGGCGACACCTTCATCGGCGGCTTTTCCGCGCGGCTCGCGGCCGGCGCGGACGTCGACGCGGCCATCCGCTTCGCGCAACGCGCGGCGGCGCTGTCGGTCACGCGCGCGGGCGCGCAGCCGTCGATTCCGACCCGCGCCGAACTGGCCGACTAGGGTCGGATCCGCGGTTCAAAATTCCGACACGCGGCCGGTTCGCCGCACGAGACGGCCGCTCGCGCCGCCGGCAACGCGTTCGCGTACCGGCGCGCCTTTCCTGCCCGCTTCACCATCCCGCCCCGAATTGCGTCAATTATTCAGTCGTCTGTAATAAACAGACGAATAATTCGAAATAATGACGCGAAAACCATCAAGTTATGCGCCGCACGGTCGTAAATGCACCGAGTGAAGCAATGCTTCGAGCCAACGGGCCTGGCCCGTTCATGACGACGCAACACAGGATGGATGATGGTGTTCAGGAACCTGACGATTCGTGCGCGCATCGGTTTGACGATGGCGTTTCTGGCGGTACTGCTGGGTATCACCGGCGTGCTCGGTCTGTACGGGATGACGCGTTCGAACGATTCGACGCGCGAAATTTTCACGAACCAGATGCCGAGCGCGGTCAACGTGGCGGTCTCGGAAATGTTCGCCGCGCGCGAGCGTCTCGCACTCGACCGGGCGGCGCTGCTGGCCGGCACGCCCGACTCGGCGGCGGCCGTCGAGCGCAGCCGCGCGATGCGCGTGCAGTCCGACGCGTGGTGGCAGAAATACCTGGCGCTGCCGCGCGGCGCGGACGAGGACCGGCTCGCCCAGGAGGTCGCCGCCCGGCGCAAGGTGCTGCAGGACAGCTGCGACGCGTTCGGGAGTGCGGTCGCGGCCGGCGATCACGACCGGATCGGCGAGGGCGCGAAGCAGCTCCAGGCGCGCTATAACGAGCTGGCCGTGGCCGGCGAAGCGCTGCGCACCTTCCAGTTCACCGATGCGCAGGCGCGCTTCGACCGGGCGGAATCGGTATTCGAGACGATGCGCGTGCTGTCGATCGTCGTGCTGCTGGCCGGCATCGGCGCCGCGGTGCTGTCGTGGCTGACGCTGAGCCGCGCGATCGGACGCCCGATCGCCGACGCGCTGGCGCATTTCGACGCGATCTCCGCGGGCGACCTGCGCCGGCCGATCGTCGTCGACCGGCGCGACGAGATGGGCCAGTTGCTGGAAGGCCTCGCGCGGATGCAGCGCGGGCTCGTCGACACGGTGCGCACCGTGCGCGGCGGCAGCGAGTCGATCGCGACCGCGGCCCGCCAGATCGCGGCCGGCAACATCGACCTGTCGTCGCGTACCGAGGAGCAGGCGGCGGCGCTGCAGGAAACCGCGTCGAGCATGGAGCAGCTGACCGGCACCGTGAAGCAGAATGCGGACAATGCGCGCCAGGCAAGCTCGCTGGCCGCGAACGCGTCCGAGATTGCAAACAAGGGCAATACGGTGGTCGGCCAGGTGGTCGGCACGATGGGCGAAATCAACGACAGCTCGGCGAAAATCGCGGACATCATCGCGATCATCGAGGGAATCGCGTTCCAGACCAACATTCTTGCGCTGAATGCGGCCGTCGAAGCCGCGCGGGCGGGCGAGGAAGGCCGCGGCTTCGCGGTCGTCGCGGGCGAAGTGCGCAGCCTCGCGCAGCGTTCGTCGAGTGCGGCGAAGGAAATCAAGGCGCTGATCGACGCGTCGGTGGAACGTATCCGGACCGGCTCGACGCTGGTCGACGAAGCCGGGCGCACGATGAGCGACGTGATCGGCGCGGTCCAGCGCGTGACGGATATCATGGGCGAGATCGCGGCGGCGTCCGAGGAGCAGAGCGGCGGGATCGACCAGGTGGCGCGTGCGGTCGCGCAAATGGACGAGGTCACGCAGCAGAACGCTGCGCTCGTCGAGGAAGCCGCGGCTGCCGCGCAATCGCTCGACGAACAGGCGGCGCGCCTGCGCGAAACGGCGGCGGTATTCCAGCTCGACGACGAAACGGCGCGCGCGGGCACCGCCGTCGCGGTTGCGGCGCGTCATGCGCCGCGCGCGCCGGTCGCGGCGCCTGCACCGGCTGCCGCGCGCGTCGAACGCGACGCCGCGCCGAAACGCGCGCCTGCCGCGATGCCGGCGCGCCAGCCTGTCGCCGCATCGGCCGCGCCCGCGCCCGCACAGGCTGCCGCGACCGCCGGCGGCGACGACTGGGAGACGTTCTGATCGGCGCGCGCCGTGTATCTATCCCCATTTGGTGACGAACGACGCCCGCGATCAGCGGGCGTCGTCGTTTCCGCAACGGACGAAATGTGACAGCGCGGACGATCGATCGTGCGTCGTCGCGTGCAGTGCGCGTCGCCGGTCGACGGAGACGCAGGAACGCGCTGCGTGCACGTCATGTTCCCGCGCTCGTCGTACGGGTATGTCCGTAAGGGACTGCGAAAAAAATTTGTAACGGTGCGCGCGGCGTGTCATCGCACGCGACTGCTCGAACGTATAGGGATGAAGGGCAGAAGTGGCGACGTCGGCGGTGTCCAACGCACGAGACGTTTCGATGTTCGACGAGACGCGGCGGATGCAGTTTCTGCGGCTCGGGAGATCAATTGTAAAACGGCGAAATGCGTTGTCCAAGCGGTGTTGTCGAGAATGACGAACTTCATACGAAGAGTTCGTGAAAAAAAATAAGAAAGGGTTTAGGATGAATTCGAACGCGCTTGCTTCTGCGCAGTCATACGAAGGCAGGCACGTCTTCAGACTCAGGCGAGGGAGGTAGCATGGATATTTACAGCAGCTTCGCGAACCGCTTCGAAAAAACGCGAGAGGAAGAGCTCTCGCTGGAGGAGTATCTCGCGCTCTGCAAGAACGATCCATCCGCGTACGCGACGGCTGGTGAACGCATGCTGGAAGCAATCGGGGAACCTGAACAGATCGACACCCGCAACGACCCGCGCTTGTCGCGGATCTTCGCGAACAAGGTCATCAAGGTGTATCCGGCATTCCGTGAGTTCTACGGAATGGAGGAGGTGATCGAGCAGGTGGTCGCGTATTTCCGCCACGCTGCGCAAGGCCTTGAAGAGAAGAAGCAGATCCTCTATCTGCTGGGCCCGGTGGGCGGCGGCAAGTCGTCGATCGCCGAGCGCCTGAAGCAACTGATGGAGCGCGTGCCGTTCTATTCGCTGAAGGGCTCGCCCGTCAACGAATCGCCGCTCGGGCTGTTCGACTACGACGAGGATGGTCCGATCCTCGAGGAACAGTACGGCATTCCGCGCCGCTACCTGAAAAGCATCCTGAGTCCGTGGGCCGTCAAGCGCCTGCACGAATACAACGGCGACATCCGCCAGTTCCGCGTGGTGCGCCGCTATCCGTCGATCCTGCGGCAGGTCGGCATCGCGAAGACCGAGCCGGGCGACGAGAACAATCAGGACATCTCGTCGCTGGTCGGCAAGGTCGATATCCGCAAGCTCGAACAGTATGCGCAGGACGATGCCGACGCCTACAGCTACTCGGGCGGCCTGTGTCTCGCGAACCAGGGCCTGCTCGAATTCGTCGAAATGTTCAAGGCGCCGATCAAGGTGCTGCACCCGCTGCTGACCGCCACGCAGGAAGGCAACTTCAAGGGTACCGAAGGTTTCGGCGCGATTCCGTTCGACGGCGTGATTCTCGCGCACTCGAACGAGTCGGAATGGAAGGCGTTCCGCAACAACCGCAACAACGAGGCGCTGCTCGACCGGATCTTCGTCGTGAAGGTGCCGTACTGCCTGCGCGTGTCGGAAGAGATCAAGATCTACGAGAAGCTGATCCGCAACTCGTCGCTGGCCGAGGCCGTGTGCGCACCGGGCACGCTGAAGATGATGTCGCAGTTCTCGGTGCTGTCGCGGCTGCACGAGCCGGAGAATTCGAGCCTGTTCTCGAAGATGCAGGTGTACGACGGCGAAAACCTGAAGGACACCGATCCGAAGGCGAAGTCGTACCAGGAGTATCGCGACTACGCGGGCGTGGACGAAGGGATGACCGGCGTGTCGACCCGCTTCGCGTTCAAGATCCTGTCGCGCGTGTTCAACTTCGATACGAGTGAGGTCGCGGCGAACCCGGTGCACCTGATGTACGTGCTCGAACAGCAGATCGAGCGCGAGCAGTTCCCGCCGGAAACGGAGCAGAAGTACCTGTCGTTCGTGAAGGACGTGCTCGCGTCGCGCTACGCGGAGTTCATCGGCAAGGAGATCCAGACCGCGTATCTCGAGTCGTATTCGGAATACGGCCAGAACATCTTCGATCGCTACGTCACGTATGCGGACTTCTGGATCCAGGATCAGGAATTCCGCGATCACGATACCGGCGAGAGCTTCGACCGCGCCGCGCTGAACGCGGAGCTGGAGAAGATCGAGAAGCCGGCCGGGATCAGCAATCCGAAGGATTTCCGCAACGAGATCGTGAACTTCGTGTTGCGCGCGCGGGCGGCGAACGCCGGCAAGAACCCCGTGTGGACGAGCTACGAAAAGTTGCGCGTCGTGATCGAGAAGAAGATGTTCTCGAACACCGAGGAACTGTTGCCGGTGATTTCATTCAACGCCAAGGGTTCGGCGGAGGAGCAGCGCAAGCATGAGGACTTTGTGAACCGGATGGTCGCGAAGGGCTATACGCCGAAGCAGGTGAGGCTGCTTTGCGACTGGTACCTGCGCGTGCGCAAGTCGTCATGACGCGCGCGGTACCGTGCCCGTACGGCGAGTCCGTACGGGCGCTTTCAGAGACGCCGCCCGCATGACGGCAGACGGCATGTGCGGCGAGCGTCCCGGCGTATCGACTTTCGAGCGGGAGACCGGGAGTGCTTCATCAAATCATCGACCGCAGGCTGGCCGGCAAGAACAAGAGCATCGCCAATCGCGAACGCTTTCTGCGTCGCGTCAAGAACTACATTCGTCGTGCCGTGTCCGACGCGGTGCGCGACCGTAGCATCAAGGATATCCAGAGCACGCAGAGCATCACGATCCCGCGCAAGGACATCGCGGAGCCGAATTTCCGGCACGCGCCGGGCGGGCGTCGCGAGTACGTGCACCCCGGCAACGAGGACTACGTGCGCGGCGACAAGATCCCGCGTCCGCAGGGCGGCTCGGGCGGCGGAGGCAGTCAGGCGAGCAACGAGGGCGAAGGGCAGGACGACTTCGTGTTCGAGCTGTCGCGCGACGAGTTCATGCAGTACTTCTTCGACGACCTCGAACTGCCGCGCCTCGTGAAGACGCACCTGCTGACGGTGCCGAGCTGGAAGAACGTGCGCGCGGGCTGGTCGGCGGAAGGCACGCCGAACAACATCGACGTCGTGCGTTCGCTGCGCAGCGCGCTCGGCCGGCGCATCGCGCTCGGCTCGCCGCTCGTCAACGAGCTGCGCGAGCTCGAGGCGCAGCTCGAAGCGCTGAAGAACGACCCCGAAGACCGCCGCGCCGAAATCGCGACGCTCGAGGCCGAGATCCATCATCTGAAAGGGCGCATCTGGCGGATTCCGTTCATCGATCCGTTCGACCTGCGCTACATCAATCGCGTGAAGCAGCCGCAACCGTCGAGCCAGGCCGTGATGTTCTGCCTGATGGACGTATCCGGCTCGATGGACGAGCAGCGCAAGGATCTCGCGAAGCGCTTCTTCATTCTGCTGTACCTGTTCCTCAAGCGCAACTACGAGCGCATCGAGGTGGTGTTCATTCGCCACCACACGCGCGCCGAGGAAGTCGACGAGGACACCTTCTTCCATTCGACCGAAAGCGGCGGCACCGTCGTGTCGAGCGCGCTCGAACTGATGCGCAAGGTGATGAGCGAGCGCTACTCGCCGACCGAGTGGAACATCTACGGCGCGCAGGCGTCCGACGGCGACAACTGGACTGACGATTCGCCCAAGTGTCGCAAAATCCTGGAAGAGGATATCCTCACTCAGACGCGTTACTTCGCGTATATCCAGGTCGCGCCGGAAGAGCAGAATCTGTGGCTGGAATACGCGCAACTGGCCCTGTCGCAACCGCATCTCGCGATGAAAAAAGTGGAATCGGCTGCGGACATTTACCCGGTGTTTCGCGAATTGTTCGAAAAGCAGGTGGAAATGTCATGACGACCCGCCATCTGCACAACGAGTCGCGCGGCTACGAGCCGCGCCCTTCCGGCGACGACACGGCCGGTCCTGCCGCACCGCAGCAACACGGGCAGGCCGAACCATCGCCGCCGGCCGCCGACTTGCCCGGTTCCGGGCAAAAGGAAGCGCGTATGAACGTTGCCGAACGCAAGCCGCTGCCGTGCCCGTCCGACTGGACGTTCGAATTGCTCGAGGAATACGACACGCACATCTCGCAGGTCGCCGAACAATACGAGCTCGACATCTACCCGATCCAGCTCGAACTGATCAGCGCCGAGCAGATGATGGATGCGTATGCGTCGGTCGGGATGCCCGTCAACTACCGTCACTGGTCGTTCGGCAAGCACTTTCTCGCGACCGAGAAGAGCTATCGTCGGGGCCAGATGGGCCTCGCCTACGAAATCGTCATCAATTCGAACCCGTGCATCGCGTATCTGATGGAAGAGAACACGATGACGATGCAGGCGCTCGTCATCGCGCACGCGGCGTACGGGCACAACTCGTTCTTCAAGGGCAATTACCTGTTCCGCCTGTGGACCGACGCGCACGCGATCATCGACTACCTCGTGTATGCGAAGAACTACGTCGCGGAATGCGAGGAGCGCTACGGCCTCGATCGCGTCGAGGAACTGCTCGACTCGTGCCATGCGCTGATGAATTACGGCGTCGACCGCTACAAGCGGCCGCAGAAACCGTCGCTGTCGAAGGAAGCGGCGCTGCGGCGCGAGCGCGAGGCGTACCTGCAGTCGCAGGTGAACGAACTGTGGCGCACGCTGCCGGGCAAGAAGCCCGAGCTCACGGAGGAGCAGGAGGACCGCTATCCGCCCGAGCCGCAGGAGAACCTGCTGTATTTCGCGGAGAAGAATGCGCCGCTGCTCGAACCGTGGGAGCGGGAAGTGATCCGCATCGTGCGCAAGATCGGCCAGTATTTCTATCCGCAACGACAGACGCAGGTGATGAACGAAGGCTGGGCGACGTTCTGGCACTACACGCTGCTCAATACGCTGTACAACCAGGGGAAGCTGGAAGACGGCTTCATGATGGAGTTCCTGCACTCGCACAGCAACGTGGTCTACCAGCCGCCCGTCACGAAGCCGTACTACAGCGGGATCAACCCGTATGCGCTCGGTTTCTCGATGATGAGCGACATCCGCCGGATCTGCGAAGCGCCGACGGAGGAAGACTACAAGTGGTTTCCGGAGATCGCGGGCACGCCGTGGCTGCCGGCGATGCACTACGCGATGCGCAACTTCAAGGACGAGAGCTTCATCGCGCAGTACCTGTCGCCGAACCTGATCCGCGAGATGCGGCTCTTCTCGGTGCTCGACGACGACATGCGCGATTCGCTCGAGGTATCGGCGATCCACGACGATTCCGGCTACCAGTACGTGCGGCAGGCGTTGTCTCGGCAGTACGACATCCATCACCGCGAGCCGAACATCCAGGTGTGGGCCGTCAACACGCGCGGCGACCGCAGCCTCACGCTGCGCCACTTCATGACCGACAACCGCCATCTGTCGAACGACAGCGACGAAGTGCTCAAGCACATGGCGCGGCTCTGGCAGTTCGACGTGTACCTGGAGAGCGTCGACGAGGCCGGCACCGTGCGCAAGCGCTACGAGTGCCGCTACGTGCCGCCGGAAGTGCGCGTGTGATCGTCGCGTCGACAATGTTTGCATCGGACGCCAGCCTGCGGGCTGGCGTTTTCATATGACGAACGCGTGGCAGGAGAAAAATTTTCTACATCCGGACGAACCCGGAGCGCTTGTTACTTTACATTTCGCTAAAATCCCGTAGCGCCGTGCGCCGGAACCGGTGCCACGTGCGACCGCACGCGGCGGCCCCGGCCGTCTCGCCCAGAAAGCACTAAAAGGAACAGACCAACCCATGGACGTCCAGACCGACCAAGCTGCGCTGTCCGCGCATGACACCCGGCGACGCGTGTTCGCCATCGTCGGCGCCTCATCGGGCAACCTCGTCGAATGGTTCGACTTCTACATCTACTCGTTCTGCGCGCTGTACTTCGCGCCGGCGTTCTTCCCGAGCGGCAACACGACGACGCAGCTGCTGAACACCGCCGGCGTGTTCGCGGCCGGCTTCCTGATGCGTCCGATCGGCGGCTGGCTGTTCGGCCGCATCGCCGACCGTCATGGCCGTCGCGCGGCGATGATGATCTCGGTGCTGATGATGTGCGGCGGGTCGCTCGTGATCGCGGTGCTGCCGACCTATGCGCAGATCGGCGCGCTCGCGCCGGCGCTGCTGCTGGTCGCGCGCCTGTTCCAGGGCCTGTCGGTGGGCGGCGAGTACGGGACGAGCGCGACCTATATGAGTGAAGTGGCGCTGAAGGGCCGTCGCGGCTTCTTCGCGTCGTTCCAGTACGTGACGCTGATCGGCGGCCAGCTGTGCGCGCTGCTGGTGCTCGTGATCCTGCAGCAGACGCTGTCGGCCGGCGAGCTGAAAGCGTGGGGCTGGCGCATTCCGTTCGTGGTCGGCGCGGCGGCCGCGCTGATCTCGCTGTACCTGCGCAAGTCGCTCGACGAGACGTCGACGAGCGCATCGCGCGACAAGAAGGACGCGGGCACGATCCGCGGCGTGTGGCAGCACAAGGGGGCGTTCTTCACGGTGGTCGGCTTCACGGCCGGCGGCTCGCTGATCTTCTACACGTTCACGACGTACATGCAGAAGTACCTCGTGAACACGGCCGGCATGCACGCGAAGACGGCCAGCAACGTGATGACCGTCGCGCTGCTCGTCTACATGCTGATGCAGCCGGTGTTCGGTGCGCTGTCGGACAAGATCGGCCGCCGCACGTCGATGATCCTGTTCGGTGCGTTCGCGGTGATCGGCACGGTGCCGCTGATGCATGCGCTGAAGGGTGTGACGAGCCCGGTGGCCGCGTTCGTGCTGATCACGGTGGCGCTGGCGATCGTCAGCTTCTACACGTCGATCAGCGGCCTGATCAAGGCCGAGATGTTCCCGCCGGAGGTGCGCGCGATGGGCGTCGGCCTGTCGTACGCGGTGGCGAACGCGATCTTCGGCGGCTCGGCCGAGTACGTCGCGCTGTGGTTCAAGTCGATCGGCAGCGAGGAAACGTTCTACTGGTACGTGACCGCGCTGTGCGCGATCTCGCTGATCGTGTCGTGGCGGATGCGCGATCCGAGCAAGGAAGGGTATCTGCGTCACGAGCCGTGATCGGCCGCGCGTCGCGCGTACTCGCATCATGACGAACGTCCCGCCGATTGGCGGGACGTTTTTTTTGCGACGTGCAATCGCGCATGTGACGGCACCCGCGGTTCGACAGGCCAGGTGCCGGCATGAACGCGCCGCGTCATATCGATATGGAAATCGATTCGTTGTCCGTGGCGGCCGATTTCCTTAATCTGACTGCGTAGTTCGTGTGACACCTCCTTGACTGGGATTCGCGCCCGCTGCGTGCAGCGGGCGTCTTTTTTGTGCGCCGAGCATGCGCAACAGCTTGGGGGTGCAAGTCCCCTGTCCAGCCTGATGGGGCGAAGGACTAGCGAAACGCAAGGGCGTCGTCGCGAGGCGGGGTCTGAAGGAAGCGTGTAGCAAAGC